>NZ_JBFRCU010000010.1:0-132160 GCF_052113205.1 Inquilinus sp. YAF38
GGCCGGCGTCCGCGGCGACCGGCGTGCGGCCGAACGCGATGCCCTGCAGCCGGCCGCCCTGCGCCCTGGCGCGCCGCTGGCGACGCTGCGCGCCAACCTGTCGCTGTCCTCCGCCGCCTTCCGGCACGCGCTGCGCCTGACCGTCTGCGTGGTGATGGCGGAGGCGCTGGGCCGCGCCATCGGCCTGCCGCAGTTCTACTGGATCGCGATGACGGTGGTGATCGTGCTGAAGCCGGATTTCGGCGGGACGGTCAGCTTCGGCCTGCTGCGCATGTTCGGCACCCTGGCCGGCCTGCTGGTGGCCACGGCCGTCATCTATCTGGTGGCCGACCATCCGCTGGCCCAGGCGCTGCTGATCGCGCCGCTCTATTTCGGCTTCCGCTATCTGGTGCCGGTGCATTACGGCCTGGCGGTGTCGCTGCTGACCGCGGTGGTGGTGCTGCTGCTGGGCTTGGCCGGGCAGCCGGCGGGGCATACGCTGCTGGACCGCGGCGTCGCCACCGTGCTGGGCAGCCTGCTGGCGCTGGCCGCCTATCTGCTGTGGCCGACCTGGGAACGCGGGCGCGAGCGGCCGGTGATCGCCGCCATGCTCGATGCCTATGCCATCTATCTGACGGCACTGCTGGGCACCGACGCGAAGGTCCAGGCCGAAGCCCGCGCCGCGGCCCGCGCCGCCCGGGTCAACGCCCAGGCCTCGGTCGAGCGGCTGCGGGTCGAGCCGGCCGATCCCGAGCAGCCGGCGCGGGCCGAGGCGATCTTCGCCAATGCCAACCGCATCCTGCGCGCCGGCATGGCGCTGGAGAGCGCGCTGCACGACCATGGCGCCGCGGCGCTGGCGAAGCACGCCGCGATCGGTTCCTTCGGCCACGCTATCGCCGCCGCCCTGGGCGAGCTGGCCGCTGCCCTGCGCGACCACCGGGTGCCGGCGATCCCGTCCGACCTGCCGGCGCGGCACCGGGCGCTGAGCGAACTGCTCGACCTGGCCCGCCAGCCCGAGGCGGATCTGCCGGTGATCATCGCACTGCTGGAGGCGACCGACCGCATGGTCGATGCCGTCGAGGCGCTGGCCGACGTGATCGGAGCTACGGCGGTGGCATAGCGCAGGCGATCTCGGCCACACTGCCCGGCCGGGACTCACCGGGCGAGAGAGGGGGAAACGCCATGACCGTCAAGGGAAGCTGCCATTGCGGCGCGACGCAGTTCGAGGTGCCGACGGCGCCGGAGAGCGTGACCCGCTGCACCTGCTCCTTCTGTTCCAAACGCGGCGCGCTGTGGGGCTATTACCCGGCCGCCGACTTCAAGCTGAAGACCGCGCGCGACCGGGTGTCGACCTATCAGTGGGGCAGCTACACCATCCACCACCACCACTGCGGTGTGTGCGGCTGCACCACCTACACCGAGACGCCGGACTTCAGCACCGGCCAGCCGGATTTCAGCAACCCCAAGGTCAGCATCAATGCCCGGCTGCTCGACGATTTCGACCTGGACGCAGTGCCGGTGACGGTGATCGACGGCAAGAACCTCTGGTAGTCACCGGCGGGCCGGAGCGCCGCCCTCCAGCAGCCGGACCAGGCGCCGGTTCTGGCGGGAGCGGGCGGCGTCCAGCGGCGAGCCGCCGAAATGGTTCTTCCGCTGCGGATCGGCGCCGCGCTCCAGCAGCAGCTTTACAGCCTCGATCCGGTTCTGCATCACCGCCTCGTGCAGCGGGGTGTTGCCGAGCTCGCCCGGCGCATTCGCATCGGCGCCGCCGTCCAGCAGCGCCGTGATCTCATCGGTCCGGCCGCGATTCGCCGCGACATGGATCGGGGCGTCGCCGAAGGCTCCCGGCTGGTTCACGTCTGACAGGTCGGTCCCGGCAAAGTCGGGCAGATCCTGGTAGCGTCTCAGCACGTCGTCCGCGTTCATCGGGGCATTCTCACAGCAAGCGTATCAGGCAGCGTCGCGCCGCAGCGCTGCGGTCTCGACCACGGCGGCGATGGCGTCGAGCATCGCGGTGTCGTCGCCGGCCATCCCCTCCATCGACGCCATGCGGGCGATCACCGTGGCGGCCACAGTCTCCTCCACCGTGCCCTCGGCATAGGCGTAGTAGATCACCGCGCGCTCGCCGTCGCGGTGGCAGCGCCCCTCGATCTGCTGCAGCTGGATGGCGCTGTGGCGCATGTCGTGCACCACCAGCGACCGGTCGCGCTCGCCGCCCGGCAGCTCGCCGCGATGCAGCGAGATCGATTCCGTCACGGTGAACAGCACGGCGTCCAGCCGGCCGGTCTGGAAGGCGATGCGGGTGGCCTCGTTGGCGTCGCCAGACTGGGTGCCGTTGATCTCGCCGACCGACCAGCCGCGGCCGCGCAGCGCCTCCGCCAGCATGGCGCTGGTCTCCAGGAAGGCGACGGAGACTGCCACCTGCTGCCCGTTCGCCAGCAGATCCTCGCAGAAATCGGTGGTGCCGGCGATGCGCAGCAGGCTGGCCTTCTGGCGGAAGCGCAGATCGGCGGCCCAGCCGGTGGCGCGGCGGGTGCTGCCGCCGGCCAGGCCGAGCTCGCGCCGGAACTCGCGCCAGGTCGCCTCATAGAGCCGCCGGGCCGGGACGTCCAGCGCGGTCGGCGCCAGCTCACGCTGCACCTCGGGCCAGCCGGCGATGTCCTCCGGCCGGCGGCGCAGCCCGATCGCCTTGGACCCCTTGTACAGCAGGTCGGCCATCACCCGGCGATCCTCCGGGTTTGGCTCCCAGCTCCAGTTCTTCCAGCGGCCCTTGGCGCGACCGATGCGCAGCCGCTTCATCAGGGCACGGAAGCCGTCGAGGTCGCCGGTGCCGCCGGCTGCCTCGGCCAGCAGCCGGCCGAGATAGGACAGCTCGTGCGGCGCCTGGCCGGCGGTGGCGCTCATATAGATGGTGAACTCGGCGGCCGCGGCCATCTGCCGGCAGACCAGCCCCTGCTGCGAGTTCGGATTGCGGATGCGATGGGCTTCGTCGATCACCACGATCGGCCAGGTCCGCTTCGGCGTGCCGTGCTTCGCCAGCTCGTTGTTCTTGGCCCGCGTCGAGCGTTTGGTGCTGGCGGGCGGCGGTGCCAGCAGCGACTTGGTCTTCTCGAAATTGGTCAGGGTCACCCGCTTCGCCGCGGTGCCGGAGCGGGCGATGGTCCGGCGCCATTGGGGCACCGCACCCTTCGGGCAGATCACCAGCACCTCGGCCTCCGGCATCGCCGCGACCGCCAGCCAAGCCGACAGGGTCTTGCCCAGCCCGGTCAGGTCGCCCAGCAGGAAGCCCGGCCGCCCCGCCGCCCGGGCCGCCAGGATGGCGTCGCGGGCGACGCGCTGGTGCGGTCGCGGCACGAAATCGGGGCCTTTGTCGGCAGGGCGGATCTTAGTCGGATCGATGATCTGCATCGTCGCCTTCGTGGCCCGATCCGGGGCGGAGTGCAATGGCGCCGTCTGTGATTCCTGACCGGTCGCCTGGCAGGACGCGGTCCCTATGTCCAGGGTAACGCTATGACAATTCGATTACACCGTTGTTTTTGCTTTGTTTTATGGATGCTCGGGAGCATGGTGCGCCGCGTCATCCCCGAAACGATCGCTTGCGATCAGAGGTTTCCATGAGGAAGAGCTTATTCTGTGGGGCCGCGCTGGCGGTCCTCGCGGTTGCGAGCGCGGCCCACGCCGAGGACGCGAACGTGACCTCCGGCCTGCAGCTCAAGCTTTCGGGCCGCATCGGTTTTCTGGCCGGCGTTCTGTTCAACGACAATCGCAGCCCCGACATCGATCGCGACTACGATTTCGAGTCGGGCGCGCGGCTGCAGTTCGACATCAAGAACGTCACCGATTCCGGCCTGGAATACGGTGCCCGGATCCGCTTCAACAATGTCGACCGCCGCAACGACGTCACCGTCGATCGTACCTATGTCTACCTGAAGGGCGATTTCGGCACGGTGACCCTCGGCGATGCGCCCTACATCGCGGAGGATTTCCACGTCTACGCGCAGCAGACGCTGGGTACGAAATTCGGCCTCGACACCGACTGGGGCAACGGCTTCCGCAGCCCCGGCACCTGGATCGGCGGCAGCGACGCTTTCTTCGCCTTGGCGCCCTACCAGCAATTCGGCGGGCTGAACACCAAGGACACGAAGGTCAAATACACGTCACCCAGCTTCGCGGGGCTGTCCTTCGGCGTCGACTTCACGCCCGTGGTCGGCGGCAACGGCCATGCCGGCAATGGCGGCCGCAACGACCTGATCAACGACAGCACCACCGTCTATGAGAACGTCATCGGCGGCGGCATCGACTACCGGCAGACATTCGACGGCACCGAGCTGCGCTTCTCCGGCATGGCCTATGACGGCAACGGCGTCAGCGGCAACCACGATCTCGAGGCCTATTACCTGGCCGGCCAGGTCGGTTTCGCCAACGGCATCTGGGCCAGCGCCAGCTGGACGCATTTCGCCAGCACCTTCCGGGCCGACAAGGCGATCGACTCGATCGTCGGCGACCTGTCCTACACCACCGGCCCGTGGCTGGCCTCGATCGGCTACGCCTATACGACGGCGGAGAAGAACAGCGGGCTGAACTCGACCTTCACCGACGGCGACGACCTGAAGACCAGCCACAACGTGATCGGCACGCTGGTCTACAATCTGGCGCCGGGCCTCGATGTGTTCAGCGAGCTACGATACGAGAAGGACGAGTTCCGCCAGGGCACGGACTTCGAGACATCGTCCCTGAGCGTCGGCAGCATCCTCAACTTCTGACCCGGACCAGGGCGCGGTTCGCCGCGCCCTGGGCGGGCAGGATTGATCCGATCGCCGGGTTGGCGCTTAGGATCATGGATGCACAAGCTCCTCGTCTCTCTCCTGGCCCTGCTGCCGGCCGGCTGTTCGCCGCTTGGGATGCTCAACGCGGCCCTGGTCCACGACACGGCCGTGGCCCAGGCGGACATCGCCTATGGCGTGGAGGGCCGGCAGAGGCTCGACCTGTACCAGCCCCGGGTGCCGTCCTCGAAACCCGCCGCGGTGGTGGTGTTCTTCTATGGCGGCAGCTGGACCAGCGGTGAGCGGCGCGACTACCGTTTCGTCGGCCAGGCATTGGCGGCCGAGGGGATCGTGGCGATCGTGCCGGATTATCGCCTGGCCCCGGCCAGCCCGTTCCCGGCCTTCGTCGAGGACGGGGCGGCCGTGGTCGCCTGGGCGGCGGCGAATGCGGGCCGCTTCGGCGGCGATCCGGACCACATCGTGCTGGTCGGCCATTCCGCCGGGGCCTATATCGCGGCGCTGCTGGCGACCGACCCGTCCTATCTCGCGGCTGAAGGGCTGCCCCTGACCCGCATCCGCGGCGTGGTCGGAGAAGCGGGGCCGTACAGCTTCCACCCGTTGACCTGGGGGCCGACGCGCGATGTCTTCGCCGGGCTGACCGACGAGGACAAGGCTCGGCCGATCGCCCAGGTCGGGCCTCAGGCGCGGCCGATGGTGCTGCTGCATGGCGCCGCCGACGACACGGTGAGGCCCGCCAACACGACGGAGATGGCGGAACGCCTGCATGCCGCGGGCGTGCCGGTCGAAACCCATCTGTATCCCGGGCTCGGCCATGTCGGCCTGCTGCTGACCTTCTATCCCGCCTTCCGCGGCAAGGCGCCGGCCTTCCGGGATCTGGTCGCCGCGGTGAAGCGATTCTGATGCGCGAACGGCGCCCGGCTTTCATCCCGATGCGGCGAACCGTCATCCAGCCCTGAGATATTTCGCGCTGCTGTCGTGCTCGAACAGGTACAGCAGCGTGCGCAGCGCTTGGCCGCGCGGTTCTTCCAGCTCCGGGTCCTTGTTCAGGATCAGGGCGACGTCGTCCTTCGCCACGGCCAGCAGGTCGCCCTGCGAGTCGATGTCGGCAACGCGAAATTCCGGCAGGCCGCTCTGCCGTGTGCCCAGCACCTCGCCGGCGCCGCGCAGCCGCAGATCCTCCTCGGCGATGCGGAACCCGTCCTCGGTCTCGCGGATCGTCGCCAGGCGCTGCCGCGATGTCTCCGACAGCGGCGGGGAATACAGCAGGATGCAGCGCGACGCCGCGTCGCCGCGCCCGACCCGGCCGCGCAGCTGGTGCAGCTGGGCCAGGCCGAACCGCTCGGCATGCTCGATCACCATCACCGTCGCCGCCGGCACGTTGACGCCGACCTCGATCACCGTGGTGGCGATCAGCAGGTCGATGCCGCCCTCGGCGAAGCCGGCCATCACCGCGTCCTTCTCCGCCGCCTTCATCTTGCCGTGCACCAGCCCGACCTTCTCGCCGAACATGCGGMGCAGGTCGTCGAAGCGGTCGGTCGCCGCGGCCAGGTCGCTGGTCTCCGATTCCTCGACCAGCGGGCACACCCAATAGGCCTTGCCGCCGCCGGCGAGGTGCCGGCCGATCCCGGCCACCACCTCGTCGATGCGCTCGGCCGAGACGGCGCGGGTGTCGACCGGGGTGCGCCCCGGCGGCTTCTCGGTCAGCTTCGACACCTCCATGTCGCCATACGCGGTCAGCTGCAGCGTGCGCGGGATCGGCGTCGCGGTCATCACCAGCACGTCGACGCCCTCGCCCTTGGCCGAGAGCTGCAGCCGCTGATGCACGCCGAAGCGGTGCTGCTCGTCGATCACGGCCACGGCCAGGTCGGCGAATTCGACGCTCTCCTGGAACAGCGCATGGGTGCCGACGACGATTCGGATCGACCCGTCGGCCAGCCCGGCCAGCGTCTCCTTCCGCGCCTTGCCCTTGTCGCGGCCGGTCAGCAGGCCCGGCTCCAGCCCGACCGGCTGCAGCAGCGCCGCCAGCGTCTCCCGGTGCTGCCGGGCCAGGATCTCGGTCGGGGCCAGCAGCGCCGCCTGGCGGCCATCCTCCACCGCCGCCAGCATGGCCAGCAGGGCGACCACGGTCTTGCCGCTGCCGACATCGCCCTGCAGCAGCCGCAGCATCCGGTTCGGTGCCGCCAGATCGGCATAGATCTCGGCCAGGGACAGGCGCTGGGCGTTGGTCAGGGCAAAGGGCAGGGCGGCTTCGACCTTTTCCCGCAGCGACCCRTCGCCGCTGGTCGGCCGGCCGGGGCGCTGGCGGGTGGAGCGGCGGAACAGCGCCAGGGCCAGCTGGTTGGCCAGCAGCTCGTCATAGGCCAGGCGCTGGCGGGCGGGGGCGACGGGCAGCAGGTCGGCCGCATCCTCCGGCGCATGGGCGCGACGCAGCGCGTCCTGCCAGCTCGGCCAGCCGCGGCGCTGCAGCCAGGCCGCGTCCTGCCATTCCGGCAGCTCCGGCGCCCGGGCGACGGCGTCGGCGATCACCTTGGCCAGGGTGCGCGGCTGTAAGCCGGCGGTCAGCGGATAGATCGGCTCGACCACCGCGATCGCCTCGCGCTCCTCCAGCGTGCCGACCCGGTCGGGATGCGGCATCTGCAGGCTGCCTTGATACTGCTCGATCCGGCCGGAGACGATCCGGGTCTGGCCGATCGGGAAGGTCGTCTCCAGCCACTTCGCCTGGGCGTGGAAGAAGACGAGATCGACCGTCCCGGTCGAATCCGAGGCGCGGACCCGGTGTGGCGCGCGGGTGGACGAGCCCCAGATATGGCCGTCGATTCTGAGGGTCAGGGTGACGATACCACCAGGCGGGGCCTCGCGCAGGCTGACCACCCGGCGCCGGTCGACCACGCCAGAGGGCAGGTGCCATAGCAGGTCCAACGCCTTCGGCCCGGCCAGTCTTTCGATCAGCCGGGCGATCTTCGGACCGATGCCGTGCAGGGATTCGATGGCAGCAAAGAGCGGGAAGAGGATTTGCGGACGCAAGGCTCGGGTCTATATGGGGCTCACGTGGACACGCACCTTAAGCCAATGACCGAGCCGACCGATAGCGATGCCTTGGAGCCGCTGCGCCGTCGCCTGCGCTTCCGCAGCTGGCACCGCGGCACCCGTGAAGCCGACCTGCTGCTCGGCGGCTTCGCCGACGCCGTGCTGGGCCGACTCGACCCGGATCAGCTCGCCCGCTACGGAGAGTTGCTGGAGAACAATGACCCCGATCTGTGGGATTGGGTGACCGAGCGGCTGCCCGTGCCGCCCGAGTCCGACAGCGACGTCCTGCGGCTGCTGATCGACTATGCCCGGTCACGGGGTGGCGCATGAGCGCCCTGGCCGAACCCGTCGCCGCCCGCAGCGCCGCCCGCCATCGCACCATCGGCGGCGTGCCGCAGGGCCAGGATGCGCGGCTGATCGCCGAACTGGCGCGCAAGGCCGGCGACAAAGGCCTGCTGCATGTCGCCAGCGACGACGCCCGGCTGCCGGCGCTGGAAGCGGCGCTGGCCTTCTTCGCGCCCGACCTGCCGGTCGTGGTGCTGCCGCCCTGGGACTGCCTGCCCTATGACCGCGTCTCGCCGAATCCGGAGACGGTGGCGGAGCGCGTCGACGCGCTGACGCGGCTGCTTGTTGCGCGCGAGCCCGGCCGGCCCTTCGTCGTGTTGACCACGATCGGCGCGGCGATGCAACGGGTGCCGCCGCGCGACGCCTTCGCCGAGGCCAGCCTGTCGATTGCGCCCGGGCAGCGGGTGGACCTTGAGGGGCTGCAGGGCTTCCTGGCGCGCAACGGCTATGTCCGCGCCCAGACGGTGCGCGAGCCGGGCGAATTCGCCATCCGCGGCGGCATCGTCGACCTGTTCCCGCCGGGGATCGAGGAGCCGCTGCGGCTCGATCTGTTCGGCGACGAGCTGGAGAAGATCCGCCGCTTTGACCCGATGTCGCAGCGGACCACCGGCGAGGTCGAGCGGATCACGCTGAAGCCGATGGGCGAGGTGTTCCTCGATCCGGCCTCCATCGCCCGCTTCCGCAGCGGCTATCGCGAGCTGTTCGGCGCCATCAACGACGACGACCCGCTTTACGAGGCGATCTCGGCCGGCCGCAAGCAGCCCGGCATGGAGCACTGGCTGCCGCTGTTCCACGACCGTCTCGATACGGTCTTCGACTACCTGCCCGACGCCTCGGTCACGCTCGACCACCAGCTGGAGCAGGCGCGCGACCAGCGCCTGGCCCAGATCGCCGATTTCTACGAGGCGCGGCTGACCCATCAGGCGGCGCAGAAGAAGGCCAAGGGCGTGCCTTACCGGCCGATTCCGCCCGATCGCCTGTATCTCGACGTGGCGGAATGGGATGCCGGCCTGGCCGGCCGGCCGGTGGCCAATTTCTCGCCCTTCGCCCCGCCGGAGGGCGGCGTCGATGCCGGCGGCCGCCGTGGCCATGATTTCGCCGAGGCCCGGGCCAATCCGGAGGTCAATCTCTACGCCGCGGTGCGAAATCACATCGGCGAACTGAAGACCGCCGGCAAGCGCGTGCTGATCGCCGGCTACACCACCGGCGCCCGCGACCGGCTGCGCACGATGCTGTCGGAGCAGGGCCGCGCCGACTTCGCCGTCGCCGACAGCTGGGCCGGCGTGGAGAAGACCAAGCCGGCCAGCGCCGTCATGGTGGTGCTGCCGCTGGAGCACGGGTTCTCGGCCCCGGACCTCGCCGTCGTCACCGAGCAGGACATCCTCGGCGACCGGTTGACCCGGCCGCAGAAGAAGCGCCGCAAATCCGAGCAGTTCATCGCCGAGGTCTCGGCCCTGGCGGCGGGCGACATCGTCGTCCACCAGGATCACGGCATCGGCCGCTACGAGGGGCTGGAGACGCTGACCGTCGGCGGCGCGGCGCATGACTGCCTGCGCATCGTCTATGAGGGCGGCGACAAGCTGTTCGTTCCGGTCGAGAACATCGAGGTGCTGTCGCGCTACGGCTCCGGCGACATGGCCGTGCAGCTGGACAAGCTGGGCGGCGCCGGCTGGCAGGCGCGGAAAGCGCGGGTCAAGAAGCGGCTGAAGGATATGGCGGAGGAGCTGATGCGCATCGCCGCCGCCCGCGCCCTGCGCACCACCGCCGCCCTGCCGCCGCCGGAAGGGCTGTACGAGGAGTTCGCGGCCCGCTTCCCCTATGCCGAGACCGAGGACCAGCAGCGCGCCATCGACGAGGTGCTGGACGACCTGCAGGCGGGCCGGCCGATGGACCGGCTGGTCTGCGGCGATGTCGGTTTCGGCAAGACCGAGGTGGCGCTGCGCGCCGCGTTCGCCGCCGCCGCCAACGGTGTCCAGGTCGCGGTGGTGGTGCCGACCACGCTGCTGGCCCGGCAGCATTTCCGCACCTTCTCCGAACGCTTCAAGGGCCTGCCGCTGCGTGTCGCCCAGCTATCGCGCATGGTCACGCCGAAGGAGGCGAAGCTGGTGCGGGAAGAGCTGGCGGCCGGCACCATGGACATCGTTGTCGGCACCCACGCCATCCTGTCGAAGCAGGTGTCGTTCAAGAATCTCGGCCTCGTCATCGTCGACGAGGAACAGCATTTCGGCGTCAAGCAGAAGGAGAAGCTGAAGGCGCTGCGCGAGGATGTGCACGTGCTGACGCTGACCGCCACGCCGATCCCGCGCACGCTGCAGATGTCGCTGTCCGGCGTGCGCGAGCTGTCGCTGATCACCACCCCGCCGATCGACCGTCTGGCGGTGCGCACCTTCGTCCTGCCCTTCGACCCGGTGATCATCCGCGAGGCGGTAATGCGCGAGCATTTCCGCGGCGGCCAGACCTATTATGTCTGCCCGCGGATCGAGGATCTGGGCGAGGCGCATCAGACCCTGTTGGAGTTGGTCCCGGAGGTGAAGATCGCGGTCGCCCACGGCCAGATGGCTGCGACCCAGCTCGAGGAGGTGATGAGCGCCTTCTACGACGGCCAGTTCGACGTGCTGCTGGCCACCGCGATCGTCGAATCAGGCCTCGACGTGCCGTCCGCCAACACCATGGTGATCCATCGCGCCGACCTGTTCGGTCTGGCCCAGCTGTACCAGCTGCGCGGCCGCATCGGCCGGTCGAAGCTGCGCGGCTATGCCTATCTCACCTACGGTCCGCGCAAGGCGCTGAGCAAGACGGCGCAGCAGCGGCTGCATGTGATCGAGACGCTGGACACGCTGGGCGCCGGCTTCACTTTGGCCAGCCACGACATGGACATCCGCGGCGCCGGCAATCTCCTGGGCGAGGAGCAGTCGGGCCATATCCGCGAGGTCGGGGCCGAGCTGTACCAGCAGATGCTGGACGAGGCGGTGCGCGCCGCCCGTGCCGGCATCACCGCGACGGACGAGGTGGCCGAAAGCTGGACGCCGCAGATCAATCTCGGCGTGCCGGTGCTGATCCCGGAGACCTATGTCGCCGACCTGCAGGTGCGGCTCGATCTCTACCGCCGGGTCTCGGCGCTGGAAGGGCAGGCGGAACTTGACGGCTTCGCCGCCGAGTTGATCGACCGCTTCGGTGCCCTGCCGGAAGAGGTCGAGAACCTGCTCGAGCTGGTGGCGATCAAGCAGCTGTGCCGCACCGCCGGGGTGGAGCGGCTGGACGCCGGGCCGAAGGGCGCCGTGATCGGCTTCCGCGACAACCGGTTCGCCAAGCCGGACAAGCTGATCGGCTTCATCCAGCGCATGGCCGGGGCGATCAAGGTCCGGCCGGACCAGAAGCTGGTCTATGCCCGCGGCTGGGAGACGCCGCAGGACCGGGTCAGCGGCGCCCGCAAGCTGGTGCAGCGCCTAGCTGATTTGGCGAGGTAGGGGTGTTGTGCGTAGGTTGGGTTCGCATCGCGAACCCAACGCTCTCGCCGACATGCTACCCTCGACCGAGACGGGAGAGTTGGTATGCCGGCACGTGATATTGGCCTGACCGATCATCTCGACGAACCCGTTCTCCAGCGGCTGCGCGAGGTCGCCCGCATCGGCTTCGCTGATATCGAGGAAGGCCGGTATCGCGATATTGAGCTGGGTGATCTTGAGGATTTCGTCGCTGAGATTGGGCGGCGCGCCAGTGCCGCGCTGCGGAGTATCCGATAGTATTAGCGAAAAACGTGTTGGGTTCGCTTGAGCGAACCCAACCTACACGCGTGCCTTCACGCCCGCTCCGACAGCGGCGCGGAGACGGCGTGCTCGCGGGCCAGGTCGAGCAGCGGCAGGAAGGCGCTCGGCTCCTGCGCGCCGGAGACGGCATAGCGGCCGTCGAAGACGAAGCACGGCACCGCCTGGATGCCGAGCTGCCGGGCCCGGAGGTCGGCCGCCTGGATCTCGGCGATGCCGATCTCGCTGGCCAGGACTCCCGATATCCGGCGGCGATCGAAGCCGAGCTCCTCGGCGATGCCGATCAGGATCTCGCGGTTGCCGACGTCCAGTCCGTCGACGAAATAGGCGGCGAACAGCGCATCGACCATGCGGTCGGCCTCGCCCAGTTCGCCGGCATGACGGATCAGCCGATGCGCCTCGACCGTGTTCGGGGTGCGGCGGATCACGCTCTGGTTCAGGGGCAGGCCTTCCTTGCCGGCGGCCTCGGCGACCACGGCGTTGATCTGCCGCATGCGCTCGCGCCCGCCGAACTTGGCGATCATGTAACTCTGCCGGTCGACCCCCTGCTTCGGCATCTCCGGATTCAGCTGGAAGGGCTGCCAGCGCAGCTCGATGCCGGGCAGCGGCCGTATTGCCAGGGCGCGCTGCAGCCGGTGCTTGCCGATGTAGCACCAGGGGCAGACCACGTCGAAGAAGATGTCGATCCGCATCACCCAGTATCCCGCGGTGGAGGCCGTTTGGGAATGGGATCGGCTTCCTGCGCGGCGGCGGCATCGCGGTCGGCGATCTCCCCGGCCAGAAGGCCGATCGCCAGCGTGTTGCGCTCGGCCTCCTGCACTTCGTGGTTGGCCTTGGCCCGGCGGTCCCGCCGCAGCCGATCCGCCTTCACGGCCCGTTCGACCCGCTCCGGGTCACGCCGCCCACCGCCGCGGTTGCGCCAGTTCGGCATCGTCGCCCTCAGGACCGCTTTGGCTTCGACTTGCCGCCGCCGACCCTGGTCTTCAGGATCTGGCGCGCGGCGCGATACTCGGTGCGGAAGCGCAGCAACTGGCCGCAGAGGAAGGCGATGCGCCGCTTCAACTGCTGCTCCGGCGCGGTCTCGCCGCCCAGGATCCGGCCATCGGCGGCGGT
The DNA here is from genome assembly GCF_052113205.1 of Inquilinus sp. YAF38. Taxonomy (NCBI): domain Bacteria; kingdom Pseudomonadati; phylum Pseudomonadota; class Alphaproteobacteria; order Rhodospirillales; family Rhodospirillaceae; genus Inquilinus; species Inquilinus sp. YAF38. The sequence continues at coordinate 13,013 of NZ_JBFRCU010000010.1, forward strand.
GACGAAATCGCGGATAGCGGCCTCGACCCCGGATGGCTCCAGGTTGTGCGCCAGCCGGTTGCGCAGGCGGTTCAGCTTCTCCGCCGCATCCAGCAGATCGTCCAGCGCTTCGTTCTTGATCAGGGCACGGGCGAATTGGGTCTTGATGAAGAAGTTGATCTGAAGGCCGTCCAGCGCCTGCGGGTTGGGCAGCATCTCCTGCAGCAGGTTGTTGATCTCCTCCTCCAGCAAGAGATGGCCCTTGAGGATGATCAGGGTGGCATCGTCCGTCCGCGGAAAGTGGCGGAGGAAGGTGACGAGGGAATCCTGGAGGTCCATGGCAACCGTACGGCCGGAGGAGGGGCATCATCCGGGGGGAGGGGGCAGCTGGCAAGCGCGGTGATGCCGCGCCCGGCCGATCGCATGACGTGTCGCCGCCTTCGCAGTCGGGGTCGGTTCCAGGCTAGCGGCGACACCCGGCATCCCGGTTAATGCGAGCCGTGGCTAGTCAGCAGCCGGCGATCGAGGGCCCCCATGGCGGATGACGATATCGACCTGAACGCGCTGAGCGACGAAGAGCTCGTCGAGCAGATGTGGGACGACCTCTATGATGGCCTCGCCGACGAGGTGGTCGAGGGCGTCAACATCCTGCTCGCGCGCAAATGGACGCCCTACGACGTGCTGACCAAGGCGCTGGTCGAGGGCATGCGAATCGTCGGCATCGACTTCCGCGACGGCATCCTGTTCGTGCCCGAGGTGCTGCTGGCGGCCAATTCGATGAAGCGCGGCATGTTCGTGCTGCGGCCGCTGCTGGCCGAGACCGGCGCGCCCAAGGTCGGCAAGATGGTGATCGGCACGGTCAAGGGCGACATCCACGACATCGGCAAGAACCTGGTGTCGATGATGATGGAGGGTGCCGGCTTCGAGGTGATCGACCTCGGCATCAACAACCCGGTCGAGAACTACCTGAAGGCGATCGAGGAGCATCAGCCCGACATCGTCGGCATGTCCGCCCTGTTGACGACCACCATGCCCTATATGAAGGTCGTCATCGACACGTTGAAGGAGCAGGGGATCCGCGACGACTACGTCGTGCTCGTCGGCGGCGCGCCCCTGAACGAAGAATTCGCACGGGAAATCGGCGCAGACGCCTATTGCCGCGACGCGGCGGTGGCGGTGGAGACGGCCAAGGACTTCATGCGGCGCAAGCACAACCAGGCGAAGAGCGCGACGGCCTGAGGCCCCCTGTATTGTCGGACGGGCGGTTCGGCGTCGCCGGGGTCGCCCCCGGCCTGGACCGGACGCTCTTGATCGCCTGCGGCGCCCTGGCGCGCGAGACGCTGGCCGTGATCCGTGCCAACGGCATTGCGGACCGCGTTGCCGTCACTTGCCTGCCCGCCATCCTGCACAACCGGCCCGAGCGCATCGCCGACCGGCTGCGCCGGCGCATCCGCACCGCCCGCGCCATGGGCTGGAGCCGGATCCGCATCGCCTATGCCGATTGCGGCAGCGGCGGCGCCATCGACCGGGTGCTGGCGGAGGAGGGGGCCGAGCGCATCGGCGGCCCGCATTGCTACGCCTTCTTCGCCGGATCGGCCGATTTCGACCGGCTGATGGACGAGGAGCCGGGTAGTTTCTTCCTGACCGACTACCTGGTCCGGCATTTCCAGGCCCTGATTGTCGAAGGCATGGGGCTGGACCGCCACCCGGAGCTGCTGCCGGTGATCTTCGGCAACTACCGTCGGGTGGTCTACCTGGCCCAGACCGAGGACCCGGCCCTGCAGGCCCAGGCAAAGGCCGCGGCGGATCGGCTGGGGCTGGCCTATGAGTACAGGTTCACGGGGTATGGAGAGCTCGCGCAGTTTGTGGCGGAAGCGGTTTGAAGCTGCGCTTGGTCTCCCTCATGGTCGCGATGCCTGGACGGTTCGCAGATCGATGACCCGGCCCGAATAGATCCCCGTAGGCGTTGTCCCCAGCTTCTTCAGCAGTCTTGTATCGGCCGTTACCAGCGGGCGGCCGGAGCGCTCCGACAAGGAGAGATAGAGGCAGTCATAGGCCGGGTGATCCAAGGCGACCGCCAAGCTCGTGGCGGCTTCCATCAGCCCCCGCGCTGGAACCAGCTCTATATCGGCTCGATCGAGCAGGCGGGCTGCGAACACAGCTTGATCGCCGGCCAGCTCATTCCGCCGGACCTTCTTCCAGAGGATGTTGGCGCATTCCGCCACCAAGAGATCCGGGGCCGAAAGGCGATGTTGCCTCAAGGCGAGAGCGAGGACGGTTTCCGGTTCGCCGACCACCCATTTGATGACGACGCTGGCGTCGACGACGTATTCGCTCACCGTTCGTCGCGGCTTTCGCGCAGGAGGTCCTCGGCCGGGGTGTGATGTCGCCCGGCGGTCAAAGCCCGGAACTGTGCGGCCAGGTCCTCGAAATTGGGTTCATCCTCCGTCGCCAAGGCTTGACGCAGAATCTCCCGCAGCTCGGCTTCCGCCGAGCGCCCATGACGACCGGCCCGCCGCTTCAACCGTGCGATGAGGGCATCGTCCACATTCCGGATGCTGAGATTGCCGGGCATCGTCGCCTCGTTGACTGCATTGCCAGCAATGATGGCATCGGTGCTGCTCGATTTCAAACTTGATCGAACTCGACGCGGATCGCATCCCGCTCTGCATCCGTCGGAAATGGAACGAAGCCCGACCGCTCTTTCGGAGCAAAATCACGCTCGTGCCCCAGCCGGGGCATTGCTAACGTCCCCGCGACATTCCGTAGGTTCTTCCATGCCGCAGCTCATCATCGTCTCCTGGCGGGACATCCCAAGCCAGGTCACTGCCAAGGCCGGCCGGCGCGACCAGGCCAAGGTACTGCTGTCGCAGCGCTTCCAGGATGCGATCGACCGCGCCGCCATGCGCGGCAAGGCGCGCGACGCCGACAGCTATCTCGAGGAATGGAAGAAGTCCGAGCCGGTCGAGTGCAGCGACGACCTGCAGGCCGAGGCCGATGCGGCCGCGGCGCGGATCGAGGCGGAGTACGACGATGTCCGGCTGCGCGCCCTGGTCGAGAGCGGCGGCATCGCGGGCTGAGATGCTCTGACGCGCCTGCGGCAGGCGATGCCGCTGCAAGACGATCCCGGCAAGGGCGTTCCTCCTAGCCTCGATCTCACAGAACTCCAGCATCCGAAGGCAGGGCATGACGGACACGGTGATCAGCTCGGCGACCAAGGAGATCGCCATCGGTTTCGAGCGGCCCTTCGTCATCATCGGCGAGCGGATCAACCCGACCGGCCGCAAGATCCTGGCCGAGGAGATGAAGAACGGCGACTACAGCCGGGTCCAGTCCGACGCGCTGGCCCAGGTCGCGGCCGGGGCCCAGATGCTGGACGTCAACGCCGGCATCCCGCTGGCCGACGAGCCGCGCATCCTGGCCGAATGCATCCAGCTGGTGCAGTCGATCACCAACGTGCCGCTGTCGATCGACAGCTCGATCGTCGCGGCGCTGGAGGCCGGGCTGGCCGTCTACAGGGGCAAGGCCCTGGTCAATTCGGTCACCGGCGAGGACGAGCGGCTGGAGACGGTGCTGCCGCTGGTGAAGAAATACGGCGCCGCAGTGGTGGCAATCTCGAACGACGAGACCGGCATCTCCGAGGACCCCGACGTCCGCTTCGCCGTCGCCAAGAAGATCGTCGAGCGGGCGCGCGACCACGGCATTTCCTATGCCGACATCGTGGTCGACCCGCTGGTGATGCCGATCGGCGCCATCAACACCGCCGGGCGCCAGGTCTTCACCCTGGTCCGCCGGCTGCGCGAGGAGTTGAAGGTCAACACCACCTGCGGCGCCTCCAATGTCAGCTTCGGCATGCCGAACCGGCACGGGCTGAACGCCGCCTTCCTGACCATGGCGATYGGCGCCGGCATGACCTCGGCCATCACCAACCCGCTGCATGCGGAGAGCCTGCAGGCGGTGCTGGGTGCGGACACGATGATGGGGCACGATCCGCATTGTGCCCGCTGGATCCGCCAGTACCGCGAGCCGGCCGCCGAAGGCGCCGAGGCCGCGGGTGCGCGCGGCGGCCGCGAAGGGCGCCGGCGGCGGGCGCAGTGACGTGACGGGCGGCGCCCAAGCAGGATTTCTGCCGAAATCCTGCAAACGCTTTAATCTAGCGGGTTCGAGGTCGAACCCGCTGGCCGGGGTGCCGTGATGACGACGGGTTGATGATGAACATGATCGACGCAGCGCAGCCGGGCCAGGACGCGACGCAGACGGCGCTGGTCGTCTTCACGCCGTCCGGCCGGCGCGGGCGCTTCACGCTGGGCACGCCGCTGCTGCAGGCGGCGCGGTCGCTCGGCGTCGATGTCGACAGCGTGTGCGGCGGCCGGTCGATCTGCGGTCGCTGCCAGGTTGAGATCGGCGACGGCCAGTTCGCCAAGCACGGCATCGAATCCCGCGCCGGCCACGCCTCCGGGACCGGGGCGGCCGAGCTGCGCTATGCCGAGAAGCGCGGGCTGAAGCCGGGCCGCCGGCTGTCCTGCCAGACCCTGATCCAGGGCGACCTCGTCGTCGACGTGCCGCCCGAGAGCCAGGTGCACAAGCAGGTCGTCCGCAAGGATGCCGAGCACCGCGTCATCGAGGTCGATCCGCCGGTCAAGCTCTACTATGTCGAGGTGCGCGAGCCCGACATGCACGACCCCTCCGGCGACCTGCGCCGGCTGGAGGAGGCGCTGGCCGAGCAATGGGGCATCACCGGCCTGGATTGCGACCTGCGGGTGATGCAGCGGCTGCAGAAGGCTCTCCGCGAAGGCAGCTGGACCTGCACCGTGGCGGTGCGCGAGCAGCGGGTGAAGCGCCTGCTGGCCGTGTGGCCGGGCTTCCGCGACAAGATCTACGGCCTGGCCTACGACATCGGCTCCACCACCATCGCCTGCCATCTCTGCGACATCGAGACCGGCGAGGTCGTCGCCTCGGGCGGCGCCATGAACCCGCAGATCCGCTTCGGCGAGGATCTGATGAGCCGGGTCAGCTACATCATGATGAACCCCGGCGGCGACAAGGCGCTGACCGAGACGGTGCGTGGCGCGTTGAACGATCTCGCCGGCCGGGTCACCGCCCAGGCGGGGCTGGAGGTCGAGGACGTGCTGGAGGTGACGCTGGTCGGCAACCCGATCATGCATCACCTGGTGCTGGGCATCGACCCGATCGAGCTGGGCGGCGCCCCCTTCGCCCTGGCCACCGACCAGGCGATCAACATCTGGGCAACCGAGATCGACCTGAAGATCCATCCGAACGCCCGAGTCTATATCCTGCCCTGCATCGCCGGCCATGTCGGCGCTGACACCGCCGCGGTGATCCTGTCGGAGGAGCCGCACAAATCGGACGAGCTGCGGCTGATCGTCGATGTCGGCACCAATGCCGAGATCGTGCTGGGCAACAAGGACCGGCTGCTGGCCTGCTCCAGCCCCACCGGCCCCGCCTTCGAAGGGGCGCAGATCTCCTCCGGCCAGCGGGCGGCGCCGGGGGCGATTGAGCGGGTGCGGATCGACCGCGACACGCTGGAGCCGCGCTTCCGCATCATCGGCAGCGAGCTGTGGTCGGATGGCGGGGGCTTCGCTCAGGCGGTCCGTCGCACCGGCGTCACCGGCATCTGCGGCTCCGGCATCATCGAGGTGCTGGCCGAGATGTTCCTGGCCGGCGTGATCACCCAGGACGGGGTGATCGACGGCGGCATGGCGGCGCGCAGCGACCGCATCGTCGCCGACGGCCGCACCTTCAGCTACGTCCTGCACCGCGACGGCGAGCGTGAGCTGCGGGTCACCCAGAACGACGTCCGCGCCATCCAGCTGGCCAAGGCCGCGCTCTATGCCGGCGTGCGCCTGCTGATGGACAAGCTGGGGGTCGACCAGGTCGACCGCATCACCCTGGCCGGCGCCTTCGGCAGCCATATCGACGTCAAATACGCCATGGTGCTGGGGCTGATCCCGGATTGCGACCTGACCAAGGTCGTGGCCGGCGGGAACGCCGCGGGCACCGGCGCCCGCATCGCCCTGGTCAGCCGCGCGGCCCGCGCCGAGATCGAGGAGGTGGTGCGACGGGTCGAGAAGATCGAGACCGCGGTCGAGCCGATGTTCCAGCAGCATTTCGTCGAGGCGATGGCGCTGCCGCACAAGACCGCCGCCTTCCCGAACCTGGCCGCCGTGGTCGACCTGCCGGCACCGAAGACGGCCGAGGGCGGCGATGGCGAGGGAGGACGGCGGCGGCGGCGCCGCGGCTGACGCACCCGCGACCGGCTTCGGTCTGTTGGCGCCCGAGGCCATCTCTGCTATTGCCACGCTGCCGTCATAATCGTAAGGCGGCGAGGTGGATGTGAGAGCGGCCATGTTTCCCGAACGGCTTACCGACGGATATCGCGCCTTTCTCAGCGGCCGGTTCGCCGCGGAGCGCAACCGCTACGAGATGCTGGCCGAGGCCGGGCAGAAGCCCGAGATCATGGTCATCGGCTGCGTCGATTCGCGGGTGTCGCCCGAGGTCATCTTCGACGCGGCGCCGGGCGAGCTGCTGGTGGTGCGCAACGTCGCCAACCTGGTGCCGCCCTACGAGCCCGACCGGGAGACCCAGCATGGCACCAGCGCCGCGCTCGAATTCGGGGTCCAGGCGCTGCGGGTGAAGCACATCGTGGTGCTGGGCCACGCCCATTGCGGCGGCATCCGCGCCTTCGCCGACGAGCAGGAGCCGCTGTCGCCGGGCGACTTCATCGGCCGCTGGATGTCGCAGATCGCCCCCGCGGCGGAAAGCCTCGGTCCCCGCAAGCCGGAGGACGGCGACGGCTATCTGCGCCGGCTCGAATTCGCCTCGGTCGAGCTCAGCCTGAAGAACCTGATGACCTTCCCCTGTGTCTCGATTCTGGTCGGGCGCGGCAAGCTGCAACTGCATGGAGCCTATTTCGGCGTCGCCTCGGGCCGGCTGCTGGTGCGCGACCCGGACACCGGCGAATTCGAGCCGGTGGCGGAGGAGGGGCGCGGCGGGCTCGCGGCCATCCGCTGCCCCTGAGCCTCACCGGGCCATAGCGGCCCGGTGCCTCAGTCGGCTCAGTGGCCGCCGCCGGCCTCGCGCTCGGCCAGGATGGCCTCGCTGGTCGCCACCAGCACCGACAGCGCCACGCCTTCGGCGGCCAGCCCCACCTCCGGCAGCTCCGGGAACGTCGGAGCGATGCGGATGTTGCGGTCGTCCGGGTCGCGGCCGTACGGGAAGGTCGCGCCCGCCGGCACCATCGCCACCCCGGCCTCCTGCGCCAAGGCGACGGTCCGGCGGGCGGAGCCGCGCCGAACGTCCAGGCTGACGAAGTAGCCGCCCTCGGGCTCGGTCCAGCGGGCGACGCCGCTGCCGCCGAGATGGTCGGCGAACACTGCCTGCACGCGCTGGAACTTCGGCACGATGATCTGCCGATGCCGCTCCATCAGCGCGGCGATGCCGGCCTCGTCCCGCAGCAACCGGACGTGACGCAACTGGTTCAGCTTGTCCGGCCCGATCGATTGCCGCGACAGATGCGTGCGTGCCCAGTCCAGATTCGTGGCCGAGCTCGCGAACAGCGCCAGGCCGGCGCCGGCGAGGGTGATCTTCGAGGTCGAGCCGAAGATGAAGGGCCGATTGGCGTGGCCACGCCGGGCGCAGGCCTCCAGGATGTTCGACAGGACATGCGGCCGGTCGGTCAGGTGGTGCACCGCATAGGCGTTGTCCCAGAACAGCCGGAAGTCCGGGGCCGCGGTGGGCATCGCCGCCAGCCGCTCCACCGTCTCGGTCGAATAGGTCTCGGCCGTCGGATTGCTGTATTTCGGTATGGCCCATAGTCCCTTGACCGACGGGTCCTGCGCCGCCAGCCGCTCGACCACATCCATGTCCGGTCCGTGCCCGGTCAGCGGCACCGGGATCATGCGGATGCCGAAACCCTCGCAGATGCCGAAATGCCGGTCATAGCCGGGCACCGGGCACAGGAACGTGATCGGCCCCTGCGCCGCCCAGGGCCTGTCGCCGTCCGGCACGCCGTGCAGCAGCGCGAAGGCGACGATGTCGTGCATCAGCGTCAGGCTGGAGTTGTTGCCGACCAGCACCTGCTCCGCCGGCGCGCTCAGCATCGGTGCGAACAGGGCCCGCGCCTCGGGCAGGCCGCGGACGTCGCCGAGATAGTTGCGGCAGTCGCTGCCGTCGGCCGCCTTGTATCCGTCCGGCCCGGGCAGGGACAGCAGGGCGTTCGACAGGTCGAGCTGTTCCGCCGACGGCTTGCCCCGGCTGCTGTCCAGCTTCAGCCCGCGGGCGCGGAAGGCCGCATGCCGGTCGCCCGCCTGTCGCCGGAAGGCGCGGAGGTCGTCTGTCATCATGGTGTCGAGGCGCTGCATGGCCGTCTCCGGGCGCGGTCGTGGCGGAACGATGCGGAGGCTAACGGGGCGGGGGGCGGGAGGGCCAGAGCGGAGCCATGCGGCAGCGGCGGCTCTGGATTGCCGCCAGCTCCCATCCCGTTTGGGACGGGACGCACGCCGCAGGCCACCCCTAGAATCGACGCACTTGCGGGGGCTGCCTCCCAAGCGGGTGAAGGCGATGCCATGGCCCGGCGCAATCATGGTCTAAGGAGGGATTATGGCGAACGTGACGGGCACTTCCCTGGGTGATTTCATCCACCGGGCCGGTGATGGCCGGTCGGGCGGCGGGAATCCGGTGACCGGCGTCACCACCGGCGCCGACACCATCTCCGGCGCTGAAGGCAACGACCTGATCTACGGCGACGATGGCAACGACACGATCTCCGGCGGCAGCGGCGACGACATCCTCTATGGCGGCCAGGGGACGGACAATCTCAGCGGCGGCGTCGGCTACGATATCTTCCGCTTCGAGGCGGCATCCGAGGTCAGCGGCCTGGCCGAGACATTCGATGGAGGGGCCGACTATGACCGGCTGGATTTCGGCAGTGCCTTCGGCACCATCAATCTCAGCCTCGCGACGATCGCCAATGTCGAGGAGCTGGACATCTCGGGCGCAGGCAACAACACCATCACCCTGACCGCGGCTCAGCTTGGTGCCTTTTCGACGATCAGCGCCGGCTTCGGCCAGGATGTTCTGGTCCTGTCGGCGGCGGGCACGGCCGACCTGACCAGTGCTTCGATCAGCAACATCGACGAGGTCCGTGGTTCCGCCGGCAACGACGTGATCGGCTTGGCCGGCGTCGCCAACGGCCAGATCGTGAACGGCGTCGGCGGCAATGACGTGATCATTGGCGGCAATGGCGCGGATGTGCTCAACGGCGGCGACGGCGCGGATGGAGTTGCGGGTGGCGCCGGCAACGATATCGTCTATGGCGGCCAGGGCACTGACACCCTGACCGGCGGCATCGGCTATGACGTGTTCCGCTTCGGCTCGCTGATCGAGATCAGCGGCCTGGCCGAGAGCCTCGACGGCGGCACCGACGACGACCGGCTGGATTTCTCCACGGGCAACCTGTCCGGCAGCGTCAATCTCAGTCTGGCGACCCTCACCAGCATCGAGGAGCTGGATCTCGCCGGCGGCGGCAACACCGTCACCCTGACCGGGGCGCAGCTCGGCGCCTTCTCCGCCATCGTCTCCGGGTTCGGGCCGGACATCCTGATCCTGTCGGCGGCGGGCACGGCGGACCTGACCGGCGCCTCGATCGCCAACATCGACGAGATCCGCGGCTCGGCCGGCAACGACGTGATCACCCTGACCGGCGTCGTCAATGGCCAGGTCGTGAACGGCGTTGCCGGCAACGATGTCATCTCGGGCGGCAGCGGTGCCGACGTGCTCAACGGCGGCGACGGCACAGACACGCTGTGGGGCAGCGTCGGCAATGACATCCTCTATGGCGGCCAGGGGGCCGATACCCTGAACGGTGGTCTCGGCTACGACGTCTTCCGCTTCGGCTCCTTGTCCGAGATCAGCGGCCTGGCCGAAAAGCTCGACGGCGGCGTCGATGACGACCGGCTGGATTTCGCCACCGGCGGCCTGTCCGGCAGCGTGACTCTCAGCCTCGCGACCCTCACCAGCATCGAGGAGCTGGATCTCGCCGGCGGCGGCAATACCGTGACCCTGACCGCGGCGCAGCTTGGCGCCTTCTCCACCATCGTCGCCGGGTTCGGGCCGGACATCCTGATCCTGTCGGCGGCGGGCACGGCGGACCTGACCGGCGCATCGATCAGCAACATCGACGAGATCCGCGGCTCGGCCGGCAATGACGTCGTCACCCTGGCCGGCGTCGCCGGCGGCCAGACCGTGAACGGCGCGGCCGGCAATGACACGCTCATCGGCGGCGCGGGCGCCGACGTGCTCGACGGCGGTGCGGGAAAGGACCTGCTGACCGGCGGCGGCGGGGCCGATCGGTTCGTGCTGTCCGTGTTGGGGGACAGCCCGGCCACCGCCGATCGCGACGTGATCACGGGCCTGTCGCAGGTCGAGGGGGACCGGATCGACCTGTCGCGGATCGACGCCAGTACAACCGTTGTCGGTGATCAGGCCTTTGCCTTCATCGGCACCGGCTTGTACACGGGCGTCGCCGGACAGCTGCGCTACAGCAACGTCGGGAGCACGACGGTGGTCGCCGGCGATGTGAACGGCGACAAGGTCTCGGATTTCCATGTCGAGATCAGCGGCGCCCTGGCCCTCGGCGCGATCGACTTCGTGCTCTAACGGCAGCAGCCCGGCAGGCCCTCACTGCAGCCGGGACAGGAGTGCCACCAGCTCGGCCTGCCGGGTCGTGTCGGTCTTGTGCAGAACCGACTTCAGATGATTGCGCACGGTGCCGCGGCCGATGCCGAGATGGGCGGCGATGGCGCCGGGCGACAGGCCCGCGGCCAGCAGGGCGGCGACGCTGCTTTCGGTCGGGGTCAGGCCGAAGGCGTCGCGGACCGGCCGGGGCAGCGGCGGCGCCATCACCGGGTGTCGCCGCGCATCGACCAGGACGGCGAGGGCGGCGGTCGCGGCGAAGACGTCTCGGCCGGCGCCGATGTTCGGTGTTGCCAGCAGCAGCGGGCGCGATGCGGAGTCCGGGCTGGTCAGGCGGACCAAGCCGGGCTGGCCGAGGGTGGTCGCCGCGGTGACGATCCGGCTCACGCCCGGCTGCTCGTCGGCGAAACAGGCGGTCAGGCGTCCGCCGGCCAGCCGGACGGAATGGCCCAGCATGCCCTCGGCGACCGCGTTCATGCGCAGCACCCGGCCTTGCCGGTCGAGATGGAAGACGCCTTCGCCGCGGCGCTGGAAGATCTGCGCCTGGTCCTCGGCCCGGGTCTCGACCATCGCCGGCGCGATCAGCGCGGCAGCGCGCAGCCGCGGCAGCACATGGTCCAGCGCCGCGATCTCCTCCGCCTGGTACGGGTCCCGCAGCGGCGACCGCTTCAGGCTCAGGAACACGCCGTCGCCTGGGGTTCCGGCGATCAGGGCGCAGGCGTGCCAGCGCAGGCCGTGCGGGCGCAGGAACTCCGCATAGAACGGGTCCCGCTCGATCTCCTCCGTCGCGAAATGGTCGAAATCGGTCTTGAAACCCTCATCCAGCGTCATCACCACACGCCGGCTGCGGGGATCCGGCGGGTGCAGGCCGGCATTGTATTCGGCGACTGGGGCCGCGATCGACCGGGTCGGCAGCACGATGTCCCTGGAACCCGGCTGAGTCCGCACCAGGGTCGCACCGGCCGCCTCGACGGCCAGGGCCAGTTCGAGCAACGGCTCGTCCCAGGGGGCGCCGATCAGCGCCCCCTCCATCAGCCCTTCGACCGCACGATGCACCGCGTCGAACCGAAGCATCTTCAGAAGCCCAGCCGTGCCCGACCGAGAGAATTTACACCAAACCGGACCAAACGGGAGCCGCGCCGATCAGCGGTGAAGGCGTGCCCCTCCGGTCAGCCGGCGGCCGTCGCCTCCTTGCCCAGCAGGTTGCGCTCGAGCTGGCTGCGCAGGCCGTCATCCGCGAAATAGGACAGGTTCTGCTCGCGGATCTTGGCGCCCTCCTCGTCATACAGGAAGGGCAGGGTGCAGTAGCGCGTGCCCTTGGTCACCGGCAAAGCCTCGTGCAGCAGCGAGCACGAGAACACCACCGCACCGCCGGTCGGCGCCTTGTAGCTGTGGCGGTCATATTCGGGGAAGCGCAGCTCGCCGCCCTCGAACTCGTCGGCATTCAGGTTGATGGTGACGGCGAAGCGGCGATGCGCCGTGYCCTTGGTGGTGTTGTCGCGATGGGCGCGGAAATAGCCGCCCTCGCCGGAATCGTAGCAGGCGACGATGTAGCGCTCGATCCGGGTGGCGTTGAACTGGAACGCCTTCTTGATCTCCGGCACCAGGCGTCGCTCGATCCGGGCCTTCATGGCCAAGCGCAGCGTATCGTCCTCGATCGTCGCGTCCTTGCGCTTCTTGTGCGCATGGTCGACCGCGGCGGCAGTGCGGCCGTCCGGCAGCGACTGCATGAAGCCGCTCTCCTCGCCGCCGACCTTGTTGTAGTAGTCGATCAGGGCGCGGCAGAACTCCGGCTCGAACAGATACGGCACCACCAGCACCGGCGCGCCCGGCGTGGCCGTGCCCAGCCGGGTCAGTGGCGGCAGCCGGCTGACGAACTCCGTCAGCATCTTGGCATGCTCGACGCCGTCTTCGATCGGGAAGCGGGCGAGCACGCGCAGGCCGGGCGACAGCACGTAGCTGAACTTGCGCTGGTCGACGCCGTAAGAGGCCGCGATCTTGCGATCGAAATCATAGAAGTGGCGCAGCCCGGGGACGCGGGTCGGCAGCCGTCCCGGCTGGGCGTCGTCCTTGTCCTGGCTGACGCCGAAGAAGGCGGCGTGGCCGTCGTTGAACGGCCCGACCTCGGCCGCGATCGCCGACAACAGCCGCGCCGACTGCGCGTCGCCGGCCGAGCCGAAGAAGCTGAGAACGACGTAGCGTCCGGCCACCGTATCGAAGCGGAAATCCGGCCGCTGCGGCGTCGGGACCACGAAGAGCGGAGCGGGATCACCGGGCTCCAGCAGACGGGGCATTCAATCCTCCACGGAAATGCGATGCAGTTGCGATCTGCTCGCATATTACAGCAGGATTATGGCCGCCGTCGTGCCCGATGTCACATGTCGCGATATGCCCGATGCGTGTCGCGACGAGGCTGCTGCATGGCGAATCCGGGCGGCGTGCTTCCCACCGATCATGCCAGGGTTGAGCAACGGGATTCGCCCGAGATCGAGACGAGGTCAGGATGAGCCGCACCCGCACCACGCCCCGTCGCCGCGACCGTGCGGGCGGCCTTGCCCAGCTGCCCTGGCAGTTGGTCGAGAATCCGATGCCGCCGGTCGAGGTGCTTCGGGCCGACCAGATCGAGCGAATCCACGACGCCTCACTCACCATCCTCGAAGAGATCGGGATGGATTTCCTGCACGACGAGGCGATCGAGATCCTGCGGCGTGCCGGGGCCGAGACTTCGCCGGGCAGCCGCCGCGTCCGATTCGATCGCGGGCTGGTGCTGGACGCGGTGGCGAAGGCACCGTCCGCTTACACCTTCCACGCCCGCAACCCGGAGCGGGACGTCCGAATTGGCGGCCGTTCGATCGTCTTCGCCTCGGTCGGCTCGGCCCCGAACGTTTCCGACATCGAAGGCGGGCGGCGGGTCGGCAACTACCGCGACTATTGCAACCTGCTGCGCCTCGGCCAGGCGCTGAACGCGATGCACATCTTCGGGGGCTATCCGGTCGAGCCGGTGGACCTGCATCCCTCGACTCGTCATCTCGACGCCCTACGCGCCTTCGTCACCCTGTCGGACAAGCCATTCCATGCCTATGCGCTGGGCCGGGTGCGGATGCGCGACGGCATCGAGATCGCCCGCATCGCCCGCGGCATCAGCCGCGAGCAGCTGCAGCGCGAGCCCAGCCTGTTCACCGTGGTCAACACCTCCTCGCCGCTGCGCCTGGACGGGCCGATGATCGAGGGCCTGATCGAGATGGCGCAGGCCGGCCAGATCGTCACCGTTACGCCGTTCACCCTGGCCGGCGCCATGGCCCCGGCGACGCTGGCCGGCGCCCTGGCGCAGCAGAACGCCGAGGCGTTGGCGACCATCGCCTTGATCCAGCTGATCAAGCCCGGCGCGCCGGTGATGTACGGTGGCTTCACCTCGAATGTCGACATGAAGTCCGGCGCCCCGGCCTTCGGCACGCCGGAATACGCCAAGGCGGCGCTGGCCGGCGGCCAGCTGGCGCGGCGCTACGGCCTGCCTTACCGATCCTCCAACACCAACGCCTCGAACGCGGTCGATGCCCAGGCGACCTATGAGAGCATGGTGTCGCTGTGGGCCGCGGTGCAGGGGCACGCCAACATGGTCATGCACAGCCTCGGCTGGCTTGAAGGCGGGCTGCGCGCCAGCTTCGAGAAGATGATCATCGATGCCGAGCTGGTGCAGACGATGAGGGAGTTTCTGAAGCCGATCGTGGTCGATGACGATACGCTCGGCCTCGATGCCATCCGCGAGGTCGGGCCGGGCGGCCATTTCTTCGGCTGCCAGCACACATTGGCGAGGTACGAGACCGCCTTCTACGCGCCGCTGCTGTCCGACTGGCGCAACTTCGAGAGCTGGCAAGAGGTCGGGGCGCCGGATGCCACCCAGCGGGCGCACCAGCTGTACAAGCGCATCCTCGCCGAATACGAGCCGCCGCCGCTCGACCCCGCCATCGCCGAGGAGCTCGACGCCTTCGTCGCGAAGCGCAAGGAAGAGGGCGGGGTGCCGAGCGACTGAGAGACCGCCTGCAAACGCTACCGGTGCGGCCGGCTGACGGTCTCTGTGTGCTCAGATATCACCCCTTGCTGTCATTGCCGGGCTTGACCCACGGGTGTCCGGTTCAGGGAAAATGGCAACCGAGGCGCGTTTATCTTGGGATTTATTCTATTTTATTGTCATCCTCGGGCTTGACCCGAGGATCCAGGGGCGGCCAGAGCGGCTCTTCGTGGCCCTGGATTGCCGGGTCAAGCCCGGCAATGACAATAAAAGTTGAAGCCAGCGGCTCTGTCCACAACCTCAAAAACTCAACCGGACACCCGTAGGTCAAGCCCGGGCATAACAGAAGACAAGCCACTCGGCCGACGTCATCGGTGACAGGGAGGCGCTGGGATCTCTTCTTTCGTGCCCCAGCTCTTCAGCCATTTCTCGACGTCGCCGTGAGTGAGGTGGAGGCCTGTATCCTGATACTCCTGCCAAGCAGCAAGGGCCTCCGCCCGAAATTCCGCTCTCGCCTTCTCTCGTTCCGTCTGCATGACGTGACTGCCTTTCCCGTGCGCTGTCGTCAGCCTATGATAATCACCCGTCGCGCGCCGCATTGTCGTTACGCGCTCCCGATCAGAATGCCGGTCAGGAACACCAGCACGCCGCCGACCACGACCTGGAAGGCGGAGGACAACAGCGGCGTGTCCATGAAGCGGTGGCGGATCCAGGAGATCACGGCCAGCTCCACCGCCACGACGCCGACGGCGATGCCGGTGGCGACGCGGAAATCCGGGATCAGATAGGGCAGGGTGTGGCCCAGGCCGCCCAACGCGGTCATGCCGCCGCAGACCAGGCCGCGCAGCCAGGGCCGGCCGCGGCCGGTCAGGCTGCCGTCGTCCGACAGCGCCTCGGCGAAGCCCATGCTGATGCCGGCGCCGATCGAGGCGGCGAGGCCGACCAGGAAGGTGTCGAAGCTGTCATGGGTGGCGAAGGCCGCGGCGAAGAGCGGGGCGAGGGTGGAGACCGACCCGTCCATCAGACCGGCCAGGCCCGGCTGCACGATCTGCAGCACGAACAGCCGGCGCTCGTCCTCGCCCTCGCGCGCCTGTACCTTGGCCGGGACGTGCTTCTCCTCCAGTTGCCCGGCGACATGCTCGTGCCGCCGTTCCTCCGCCGCCAGGTCGCCCAGCAGTTGGCGCACGGCAATGTCGGTGGCGCGGCCGGCCGCGCGCTCGTAGAAGCGCCGGGTCTCCGCCTCCATCGCCTCGGCCTGCTTGCGCACGGTGTCCAGCGACAGCGGCCGGGACAGCCAGACCGGCCGGCGGCGGATGAAGCCGCGGACCACATGGCGGTTGATCAGCGGGATGTGGTCGCCGAAGCGCTCCCGGTACAGGTCGAGCAGCCGGTGGCGATGCCCGTCCTCCTCGCGCCCCATGCCGCGGAACACCGCGGCCGAGGCCGGGAAGTCGGCGGCCAAGCCCTCGGCGAAGTCGCCGTAGATCCGCGCGTCCTCCTCCTCCAGCGAAATCGCCAGGGCCAGCAGCTCGCGCTCGGTCAGCTCGGAAAAGTCCTTCATCGCCGTCTCCGCTTCGCTCGCCTTCCGCTTCTCAGCCGGACGGTGGGCAAAGGCAATAACGAACGACTCGCAGCGCGGTGAGGCCGAGCGAGCCCGCGTCGCAGGCGGGATATAAATTCATAACGATGTCCTTATATTTAGATGGAGTTCGCATCAGCCCGGCGGTACCGTCGCCTTGCGCCCGCCGCGGTTTCAGGAAGGTCCGGCCATGTCCAGCACTCGTTTCCACGATCTTCTCGCCGCCAAGCCGGTCCTGTTCGCCGATGGCGGCATGGGCACCGGCCTGTTCGCCCAGGGGCTGGAGACCGGCGACAGCCCGGAGCTGTGGAACCTCGATCGGCCGGAGCGGGTGCAGGTGGTGCATCGCGGCTTCGCCGAGGCCGGGTCCGACATCATCCTGACCAACACCTTCGGCGGCAATGCGCGGCGGCTGGCGCTGCACAGCGCCCAGGGCCGGGTGCGCGAGCTGAACGTCGCCGGCGCCCGTATCGCCCGCGCCGTGGCGGAGGAATTCGACCGCCCGGTCATCGTCGCCGGCTCGATGGGCCCGACCGGCGACATCTTCCAGCCGGTCGGCGCGCTGAGCTACGAGGAGGGCGTCGCCGCCTTCGCCGAGCAGGCCGAGGCGCTGGCCGAGGGCGGCGTCGACGTGCTGTGGATCGAGACCATCTCGGCGGCGGAGGAGATCCAGGCGGCGATCGAGGGCGCATCGCGCACCGGCCTGCCGATCGTCTCGACCATGACCTTCGACACCAATGGCCGCACCATGATGGGGCTGACGCCGGAGGCGGCGATCACCCATGGCCGCAACTGTGCTTGCCGGCCCAGCGCCTTCGGCGCCAATTGCGGCATCGGCCCGGCCCAGCTGCTGGACAGCATCCTCGGCCTGGTGCGCGCCTCCGAGACCGGCGACATCATCGTCGCCAAGGGCAATTGCGGCATCCCGCAGTATCGCGAGGGCGCCATCGTCTATGACGGCACGCCGCAGATCATGGCCGACTACGCCATTCTGGCGCGCGATGCCGGCGCCCGCATCATCGGCGGCTGCTGCGGCACGACGCCGGAGCATATCCGCGCCATGGTCGCGGCGGTGAACGGCGCCGCCCGCGGCCCGGTGCCGGATGTCGAGACGGTCGAGCGGCTGCTGGGCCCGATCAAGGCGCAATCCGGCCGCCCGACCGAAGGCGGCGGCGAGCGCGAAGGCCGCCGGCGCCGCCGGGCCTGATCCCGCCCTACCGGCCCGGGGCTTCGGTGAGGCCGCCGGCCCGTTCCAGCGTCAGAATGTGTCGGCCCAGCAGCGCGATCGCCTGATCGACGGCGCCCCGCCGCAGCGCATCGAGGATCTGCCGGTGGTCCTGGTTCGAGCGCGGCTGCCAGCCGGCCGAACGGGTCGCCGCGAAGGCGAAGCGGGAATTGGCCAGTTGCAGCTCCGCCAGCATCGCCAGCAGGCGCGGCATGCGGCAGGCGGCCACCAGTTCGCGGTGGAAGCTGCGGTTGGCGGCTTCCCACTCGGCGAAGGACTGCGCCTGGTCGCCGGCAACCACCGCATCCTCGATCCGCTCGATCTGTGACGGCGTCAGCCGGCGGGCGGCATGGCGCAGTGCCAGCGCCTCCAGCGCCGCCCGGATCTCCACCACCTCGCGCATCGACCGTTCGTCCAGCGGCGCCACGCGCATGCCGCGCCGCGGTTCGCTGACCGCCAGCCCCTGGGCCTGCAGGCGCTGAAACGCCTCGCGGACGGGCACATGGCTCGATCCGAACTCATGGGCGATGTGGTCCTGGCGCAGCGGCGCGTCCGGCGCCAGTTCGCCGCTCACGATCCGCTCGGCCAGAATATCGGCGATCCGGTCGGAGACGGTCTGCTGGGAAGCACTCGCTTTCTGGATCATAGATTATCTACTGAGTAAATCGGTGCGCATAGGATTTCGCATCTCTAAACTCGACTGAGTCGCAATGATCATAGATCAACTGAAAAGATTATCTATGATTTTGAGGAGTCAGATCATGCATTCGCCCGTCGAAACACCGCTGTCCGCACTCGCCCAGACCGGCTGGCGCATCCCGGCCGCCATCATCGGCGGCAGCCTGCTGATGGCATTCAGCGGCCAGATCCAGATCCCATTCTGGCCGGTGCCGATGACCATGCAGGTCTGCGCCACCTTCCTCCTCGCCGGGCTGGCCGGCGGCCGGCTGGCGGCGGCGATGGTCGCAACGTTCTTGGCGGAGGCCGCGGTCGGTCTGCCGGTCCTGGCCGGCGGCAGCGGCGGGCTGGCACCGCTGATGGGGCCGACCGGCGGCTATCTCGTCGGCTTCGTCGTCGCCGCCTTCCTCGCCGGCGAGTGGATCCGGCGCCGCCCGCGGGGGATGATCGCCACGGCCGTGCCGATGCTCGCAGGCCTAGCCGTGGTCTATCTGCTCGGCTGCCTCTGGCTGGCGCAGTTCACCGGCTGGGCGGCCGTGATCTCCGCCGGCGTTGCGCCTTTCCTGCTCGGCGATGCGCTGAAGGTGCTGCTGGCTGCCGCGGTGACCGTTGCCCTGCGCCGCGTCCGGCGGGCCGCGTGACGGCGACTGACGCCGGTTCCAGGCCCGCGATTCGATTCGACTGGACGCGGGCCGAGGCCGAGGCGCTGTACGGCCTGCCGTTCCCGGAGCTGCTGCACCGGGCTCAACTGATTCATCGCGAGAGCTTCGATCCGGCGGCGATCGAGACCGCCAGCCTGCTCAGCATCAAGACCGGCGGCTGTCCCGAGGATTGCGGCTACTGCTCGCAGAGCGCCCGCTACGACACCGGGGTCAAGGCCACGCGGCTGATGGATCCCAGCGCGGTGGTCGATCGGGCGGCAGAGGCCAAGGCTGCTGGGGCCGGGCGCTTCTGCATGGGCGCGGCTTGGCGCAGCCCGAAGGACCGCGATCTCGACCGGATCTGCGGGATGGTGACGGCGGTCAAGGCGCTCGGCATGTCGACCTGCGTCACCCTCGGCATGCTGACCCGGCCGCAAGCGGAMCGGCTGAAGGCGGCGGGACTCGACTATTACAGCCACAACGTCGACACCTCGCCCGAATTCTACGGCCGGATCATCACCACGCGGACGCTGCGGGACCGGCTGGAGACGCTGGGCCATGTCCGCGCCGCTGGCATCAAGGTGTGCTGCGGCGGCATCGTCGGCATGGGCGAGGCGGTCGACGACCGGCTGGGCCTGTTGCTGCTCCTGGCCGGGATGGATCCGCATCCGGAAAGCGTGCCGCTGAACCTGTGGAACGAGGTGGCGGGGACCCCGGTGATGACGACGGCGGAGGCGCCCGATCCGATCGCCTTCGTCCGGCTGGTCGCGGTGGCGCGGATCCTGCTGCCGCGCAGCGTGGTCCGCCTTTCTGCCGGGCGGCAGACCATGAGCGACGAGCTGCAGGCGCTGTGCTTCGTCGCCGGTGCCAACTCGATCTTCCTCGGCGAGGTGCTGCTGACCACGGCCAATCCCGGCCCGGATCGTGATGCCCGGCTGCTGGCCAAGCTCGGGCTCAAGGCGGTGACGGGCGGACTGGCGCCGGCCTGAACCTTATCGCGGCCACTCCGCCATCGGCTGGCCGGACTGGACGATGTGGACACCGAGCTCCGCCCAGCGGGCGAAGGCCTCCTCGGCCTGCGCGGTGAAGTCGAGCGCCGGGATCGGCCGGCCCTCGGGGTCGAGCCCGACCACCGCTGACATGCAGTCGCGCAGCACGAAGACGCGGCGCGGCAGGGCCGGGTCGAGCGCCCGCATCCGATCGAGCAGGTCGTCGACCGACCAGCGCACGCAATGGCTGGCGGCCTGGCCGGCAACCACGATCCGGTCGGCGCGCAGCAGCTCCAGCAGCGCCGAATCGTCCTGTGGCCGCACCAGCCGCCCGCCGTCCCAGCGGTCCGGCACCTCGGCCGCGAAGGCGGAATAGCTCTCGCTCCAGGGATCGTCGCCCTTGATGATGACAGGTGTCGGCGCGCCGCGCAGCATGGCGTGGAACAGCCAAGCTTCCTGGACCAGCCCCGGCATGGCGTGGCCCTCCGACCCGATCAGGCAGTGGTCGGGCCAGATGATCAGCGCGTTGCGACCCTGCCGCGCCAGACTGCGGACATAGTGCAGCAGCTGCCGTTCGACCCAGGCCATCCCTTCCGCCGCAACGTTGCGAGGCAGCAGCTCCAGCACGCCCGGGCTCGGCCGCAGCGTGCCGTCGGCCAGCATTTCCTCGGTGATCACGGTGAAGGGCTCGGGCGCGCGGCCTTCGGCATCGGCCCAGAACGAGCGGTGGAAGATCTGCAGCGGCGTGTGGGTGTCGAAGGTCGGGACGATCCGGTCGAGGGTGTCGAGGTTGCCGTAGATGAAGGCGGCGATCCGCACCGTGTCCTCGACCGCGCCGCGCCCGGACCGGCCACCGACATAGAGCGCGCCCTCCGGCAGGCAGAAATCGCGCTGCAGGTCGATCAGCAGCAGGTCCGTGCGCGTCCCCTCGACCGTCCTGATCTCGCCACGCCAACGCTCGGCGGCGGCGCGCAGCCCGGCGATGTCCGGCCGGCACGACCAGTCCCCGGCCCGGGCCGGATCGAAGAAGGGAGGAAGCGTCGCGGTCATGCCGGCCCTGTGCTGCCGCGCCAGACTAGCCGGCGTCGCCGGGCAAGGGAAAGGATGTCCACCCCCCAATCGTCGGGGATTGCTGTCCTAATGCCTGTTTCATCACCTTGGGAGGCAAATGCGGACGTCGAGATCGGCCCCGGATGCGGCATGCCGACAGGGGTGTCCGCGTCCTCACCCACCCATTCAGGAGAACTCGATGACGGATATCAGAGGCGACGAGAACGACAACCAGCTGCCCCGGCCCGACCAAAGCAACGCCGGAGACGATCGGATCTGGGGGTTGGAAGGCAACGACCTGATCAACGGCGGTGCCGGCGATGACGAGCTGTTCGGAGGCTCCGGCGCGGACGAGCTGTTCGGCGGCGCCGGCATCGACACGATCAGCTACTGGGACAATCGCAGCGTCGGCGTCGCCATCAACCTGACCGCCCTGACCGCGTCCGGCGGCGAGGCCAATGGCGACGTCATCCATGGCGACATCGAGAACGTTGTCGGCACCGATTATTCCGACCGGCTGACGGGGTCCGCCGCAGACAACTTCCTCAACGGCGGCAATGGCTGGGGCAACGACATCCTCTACGGCCTGGGCGGCAATGATGTGCTGTGGGGAAGCCTGGGCCATGATCAGCTCTATGGCGGCGCCGGCGACGACACGCTCAAGGGCTACCAGGGCAACAACCAGCTCTATGGCGGGGACGGCAACGACGTGCTGGAGGCCGAGGACGGGGTTGATATCCTCGATGGCGGCGCCGGCAACGACATCCTCCGCGCCAACACGCTCAGCACCACTCCGGATGCCGACCAGCTGCGCGGCGGCGCCGGGGCGGACCAGATGGATGGCGGGGCGGGCAGCGACACCGCGTCCTACAGCGAGGGCACGATCGGGGTCACCGTCGACCTCTACGGGACCGATGGGGTCGGCATCGGGCATGGCGGCAATGCCGAGGGCGACCGGCTTTCCAACATCGAGAACCTGATTGGCACCCAGGCCAGCGATCACCTGACCGGGAACACCTCTGCCAACACGCTGGACGGCGGCGCCGGAAACGATGTGCTGGCCGGTGGCGACGGCAGCGACGTGCTCCGCGGCGGGACGGGGGCGGACCGGCTCGATGGCCAGTTCGGCAGCGACACCGCCAGCTATTACGGCGGCATCACCGGAATCCTGGTCAGCCTCGCCAGCGGCACCGGCAGCGGCGGCGAGGCCCAGGGCGACACCCTGTTCGGCATCGAGAATCTCTCCGGCAGCCAGGGCAGCGACGGCCTCTACGGCAATGCGGGCGCCAATGCGCTGCAAGGCTGGAACGGCAACGATGCGCTCGTCGGCCGGGCCGGCCAGGACACGCTCACCGGCGGTGCCGGGGCGGATCGTTTCCACTTCACTGCCCTCGGCGACAGCGTGGCCGGGGCCAATGCCGATCGGATCACCGATTTCAGCCACGCCCAAGGGGACAAGATCGACCTGTCGGGCATCGACGCCAGCACCGGCGCGACCGGCAACCAGGCCTTCCACTTCCTCGGCGCCGGCGCCTACACCCATCATGCCGGCGAGCTGCACTATTACTACAGCGGCTCCGACACCGTGGTCTCCGGGGACGTCAATGGCGACGGCGCCTCCGACTTCAGCGTCGTTCTTTCCGGCCATCTGGGACTGGCCGCCGGCGACTTCGCACTCTGACGCAGGATCGCACAGACGAAGCGGGCCGGCTCCCGGGGGCGGCCCGCGCTTACTGGAACAGGCTGGAGACCGACTTCTCTTCGGCGATGCGCAGGATCGCCTCGGCCAGCAAGGGCGCGATGGTGAGCTGGCGGACATTGTGGCTCAGCCGCACCGCCTCGGTGGCGAGGATGCTGTCGGTCGTCACCATCTCCTTGATCGGCGAGGCGCCGACGCGGGCGACGGCGCCGCCCGAAAGCACGCCGTGGCTGATATAGGCGAAGACCTCGGCCGCGCCGCGCTCGATCAGCGCGACGGCGGCATTGCACAGCGTGCCGGCGCTGTCGGCGATGTCGTCGATCAGAATGCAGCGGCGGCCGTCGATGTCGCCGATCACGTTCATCACCTCCGACGTCCCGGCGCGCTCGCGCCGCTTGTCGATGATGGCGAGGTCGGCCCCCAGACGCTGCGCCACCAAGCGGGCGCGGACCACGCCGCCGACATCGGGTGAGACGATGACCAGGTTGTCGCCGGGGAAGCGGCTGCGGATGTCCTTCACGAACACCGGCGCGGCCACCAGGTTGTCCAGCGGGATGTCGAAGAAGCCCTGGATCTGGTCGGCATGCAGGTCGAGGGTCAGCACCCGGTCGGCGCCGGCGCGGGTGATCAGGTTGGCCACCAGCTTGGCCGAGATCGGCGTGCGCCCGCCGGTCTTGCGGTCCTGCCGGGCATAGCCGAAATAGGGCATCACCGCAGTGATCCGGCGGGCCGAGCCGCGCCGCAGCGCGTCGATGGTGACCAGCATCTCCATCAGGTTGTCATTGGCCGGGAAGCTGGTCGGCTGGATCACGAACACGTCCTCCCCGCGGACGTTCTCGAGGATCTCGACGAAGACCTCCATATCGGCGAAGCGCCGGATCTGAGCCTTGGTCAGCGGAATTTGCAAATAGGCGGCGATCGCCTCGCAGAGCGGGCGATTGCTGTTGCAGGCGATGATTTTCATGCGGGGCGGCTCGGTGGTCTCGGGCGGTGGCCGGGGCCGGATGCGGCTGCGTATATCCCGCGCGCACCGGGGTGTAAACGGACTTCACGCAACCCTGACCCCGAATTGTCACATCAGCATCAGCACGCAGCCGCCGAGCAGCGCCACGATGATGAACAGGAACAGGGTGATCAGATGCGGCACGACGATCCACCCGTCAGCAGGATGGCCGAGATCTGCCGGCCGTAATCCGGCTCCTTGCGCAGGGTGGTGCGGCGGTAGCTGAAGAACTGGTCCTCGCGCGCCAACGTGTCGAGCCCGGTGACCGAGACGCCACGGAGGCCGGCGCGGCGCAGGCGCTGGGCGACATAGCCCGGCAGGTCGAAATGCGGCCGCGCGCCGGGCATGTGGAAGAAGCCGGCGCTGTCCGGATCCTCGGTCAGGAACCGGTCGCGGAATTCGGGGCCGACTTCGTAGCTGTCCGGGCCGATGCAGGGGCCGATGGCCGCCGTGATCCGCTCCGGCACCGCGCCCAGGGCCTGCATCGCCGCGACGGTGGCGTCGGTGACGCCGCCGAGCGCGCCCTTCCAGCCGGCATGGGCGGCGCCGATCACCCCGGCCTCGGCATCGGCGAACAGGATCGGGGCGCAGTCGGCGGTCAGGATGCCGAGCGCCAGGCCGGGGCGGTCGGTGACCATGGCATCGGCCTGGGGCGACGTCTCCGGCGTCCAGCGCTCGGTGACGGTCACGACGTTGGGGCTGTGCACCTGATAGACGGTCAGGAGTGTCTCGGCCGGGCCGAGCTCGCGCCGGCAACGGTCGCGGTTCTCGGCCACGGCCTCGCGCCGGTCACCCGAGCCGAAGCCGCAGTTGCGCGAGGCGAAGATGCCCTCGCTGACGCCGCCGGTGCGCGGGAAGAAGCCATGGCCGATGCCGGGCAGGGCGAGGGCGTCGACGGTGATCACGGGGCGGGCTCCGGCCGATTCGGACGGGACCGGAATAGCATTGCCGGCCGGGTCAGGGAAATCCTGCCGGCGTACCGAGGCCCGGCGCGGTCAGGGCCAGGGCCTTGAACAGCGTGCCCATCTGCTGCGGGCCGGCCAGCCGGGCGACCGCGGCGTCGATCTCGGCAGCGCGGGCCGGGGAGGCCTTCTGCAACTGCGCCGCACGGGGGCGCAGCCCCAGCGTCTCCAGGAACGCGCCTTGCGTCACCGGGCCGTGGGCAATGGCTCCGGCCTGGCTTGCGGCCTGGGCCAGGGACTGGAAGTCGACATGGGCGGTCAGGTCGGCGTCGCCCGGCGCCTCCAGCGGGTCGGCGAAGGCGTGTCGCCGCACCGCCTGCAAGCTGTCGCCGGGCGCGCTGCGGGCCGGGCCGTAATCGACGATCAGCGCGGCGCCGCCCTGCTGCGCCAGTCGACGGCCGAGCAGGGCGGCGTGCGACAGCCCGGCCGGGCAAGCCTCGGCGATCGATCCCTCCGGCGCATCCCGCACCGCCTCCGGGATCAGCGCCAGCCCCGGATCGGCGCGGGCCGACAGCTCCCAGTGCAGCCGACAGGTCTCCTCGTCCCAGCCGACCAGCCGCTCGTGCCAGCCCTTGGCGCCGCGCTGCCATTGCCGGATCGGCAGGGCGTCGAAGAACTCGTTGGCGACCACCACCGCCGGCCCTTCGGCCAAGTCGGCCAGCCGGTCCAGCCAGGCGGCATCGGCCAGCCGCGTCGCCTGGGCGGCGCGCAGGGCGGGGCTGGTCTCGACCAGGTGCAGCCGCAGCGCGGCGCGGAAGCCGGGGGCGGCACGGCCGATGGCGCGCAGCGCATCCTGCATCAGCGTGCCGCGGCCGGGGCCGAGCTCGACCAGCAGCACCGGATCGGGCGTGCCCATCCGCTGCCACAGATCGGCGCACCACAGCCCGATCAGTTCGCCGAAGACCTGGCTGATCTCCGGCGCGGTGGTGAAGTCGCCGGCCGCGCCCAGCGGGTCCTGCTTGACGTAATAGCCGTGCCGGGGATGCCCCAGCGCCTCGGCCATGTACTGCGCCACCGTCAGCGGGCCGTCGACGGCGATGCGGCGACGCAGCAGGTCGAGCAGCGCGGTCACGCGGCCGGTGACGAGGCGGCCGGGGCAGGGGCCTGGACCGCCGGCCGGCGCGCGGCCCACAGCACCACGGCGAGGCCGATCAGGATCATCGGGATCGACAGCTGCTGGCCCCGGGTGAACCAGTCGGTGCCCATCAGATAGCCCAGCTGGGCATCCGGCTCGCGCACGAACTCGACCAGGAAGCGCGACACGCCGTACCAGGCGATGAAGGCGCCCAGCACGATGCCCGGCCTGGCCCGGATGCGCGGGCTGGCGGCCAGCGGCAGCAGGATCAGGAACAGCACCAGCCCTTCCAGCCCGGCCTCGTAAAGCTGGCTGGGGTGCCGCGGCAGCGGCCCGCCATTGGGGAAGACGATGCCCCATGGCTCGTCGGTGACGCGACCCCACAGCTCGCCATTCACGAAATTGGCGATGCGGCCGAAGAACAGCCCGATCGGCGCGGCGGCGCCGACCACGTCGCCCAGCAGCAGGGGCGAGAAGCCGCGGCTGCGGGCGAACAGGATGATCGCGGCGCTGACCCCGAGGAAGCCGCCATGGAAGGACATGCCGCCATGCCAGATCTCCAGGATCGACAACGGGGCCGCCAGGTATTCGTCGAGATTGTAGAACAGGACATAGCCGAGCCGGCCGCCCAGGATGGTGCCGACCACCGCCCAGGTCAGGAAATCGTCCAGCGCGGTCCGGTCGGGCGGCAGCGCGGTGCGGCGGGTCAGCCAGAGGGCATAGCGCCAGCCGAGGATGAAGCCGGCGATGTAGGCGAGGGCGTACCAGCGGATCGCGATAGGACCGATCTGCAGGGCGACCGGATCGAACCAGCCCATGTGTGTTCCCGTTCCGGGTGGCGAAGCGTGCCGTTATAGGCGCGCGGTCCAGCGTGTTGCAACGCGGGGGACCGGCGGCCATATTGTCCGATGATGATGATTTGTTCCGGATACCGCCTGACATGCCCTTCGACACCAAGCTGATCGACGATCTGGTCCGCGTCGCGACCGGAGCCTTCGGTGCCGTCGCCGGCGTGCGCGAGGAGGCGAGGACCCGTCTGCGCGAGCAGTTCGAGCATATCCTGTCGCGGCTCGACGTCGTCACCCGCGAGGAGTTCGAGATTGTCCGCGCCCTGGCCCAGCGGGCGCGTGAGGAGCAGGAGCTGCTGGCCGCCCGGGTGGCGGCGCTAGAGGCCGCGGCCAAGCCGGCGACTTCGAAACGTGCGGCTCCCGCGGCAGCGGCCAAGCCCGCCCGCAAGGCCAAACCGGCCGCGGATTCGGCACCTGCGCTGAAGGGCCGCAGGCCCCGTGCCAAGGTCGTGGACTGAATTTCGTCATAAATCATCCACAACTTTATCGTGACAGCGATGGCATATCGGTTGCGCCTAACAAGCCCTTGTGCGACCGTTGTCTTGGAAAGGCTGTAATGGTTAACACCACTACACATTGGGTATTGGCCGAGTGCGAGCGCCATAGATGTGCCTCGCCGCGGTACGGGAGCGGAGGATCATGACCACAGCGTCCGAGATCTTCGAGGAAGCCGCCTTCACCCAAAACCCCCTCGACACGCTCGAGGAAATCATCGGTGCCAATGATTGGAGTTTCGAGCGGGCCAGCAACGAGGAGATGCTGGCCGAGGTCGCCGGCCGGTGGTGCAGCTATCGCCTGTTCTTCTTCTGGCAGGAGGAGATCAGCGCCATGCAGTTCTCCTGCCAATTCGACCTGAAGGTGCCGGAGAAGAAGCGCCGCGACGTGGCGGAGCTGCTCGGCATCATCAACGAGCGGATGTGGCTCGGCCATTTCGATGTCGACTCCGAGGAGCTGACGCCGATGTTCCGGCACACCACGCTGCTGCGCGGCGCCCAGGCGGCGAGCCAGGAGCAGCTCGAGGACCTGGTCGACATCGCGCTGACCGAATGCGAGCGCTTCTACCCGGCCTTCCAGTTCATCCTCCGGGGCGGCAAGAGCGTCGGCGAGGCGGTCTCCGCCGCGATCCTGGACACGGTCGGCGAAGCCTGAGCCGACCGATCGGCAAGACGACGAGCCCGGCTTCGCGAGAGGCCGGGCTTTTTCGCGTCGGCGGCGAGCCGAGGGACAGCGGATTGCCTCTGCCGCCAGGCGAGGCCGTCTCAGAACGGCAATCCAGCCCGTTGCCGTCACTCCCGCGAAAGCGGGACTCTCCTTCCGATCAAGCGTGACCAAATTCTTGCTTTCACGGGGATGACGGCGTGGGGATTCCGAAGAGGTCTCGCCATGACGAGTTTTGATCGAAGCGCTGAATCCGGACTGGCGGACCTCAGCTTCGTTCCGAGAGAGAGGAGGGCCGAGACATGGCCTCTGGCCCACAGCCGCAGCCCGAATCCGCCGCCTTGCTCGTGGCCCCGCCCTTCGCGTCCGACCGGGCGGAGGAGGCCGCGCGCCGCCGTCTCCGGCGCAACCGCCGGCTCGCGACCGGGCTGCTGGCGGGGATGGGAGTGGTTTTCGTCGGCACGCATCTGGCCGAGGCGCCCGGCTTCGCCGTGCTGCTGCTGCGCTCCGGGGCCGAGGCCGGGATCGTCGGCGGCGTTGCAGACTGGTTCGCGGTCACCGCCTTGTTCCGCCGCCCCCTCGGCCTGCCGATCCCGCACACTGCCATCATCCCGAACAGCAAGGATCGGATCGCGCGCACCCTCGGTCGTTTTATCGAGCGGAACTTCCTGACCGAGGAGATCCTGCTGCGGAAGCTCGCCGATGGCCAGGTCGGGCAGCGCTTCGCGGCCTGGCTGGCGGCACCGGGCGCGCCGGTGATCGCCGGGCTGGTCGCCGGCGCGCTGCCGGGCCTGATCCGGTCGTTGGAGGACCACGACCTGCAGGATTTCGCCAACCGCACACTGGGCGAGCAGCTCCGGCGCGCCGACCTCGCGCCGATCCTCGGCCGCGTGGTCGAGCTGGCGACCGCCAGCGGCGAGGCCGACATCCTGTTCGAGCGGGCGATCGGCATCGGCGTCGGCTGGCTGGAGGAGAACCGGAACCAGATAGACCGGCTGGTGGAGGCCCGCAGCCGCTGGTGGGTTCCGAAGACGGTTGACCGCCGGATCGCCGCCGCGATCGTCTCGGCCATTGCCGACCTGCTGGGCGATCTGCGCCAGCCGGACAGCGAGGCGCGGCTCAAGTTCCGCGAGGCGCTGACCGGGCTGATCGAGGAACTGCTGCGCTCGCCGGCCCGGCGCGACCAGATCAACGCCTCGAAGAACCGGATTCTCGACAGCCCGGAGGTGCAGGCCTGGCTGGCTTCGATCTGGGGCCAGCTGTCCCGGACGGCGCTGCAGGACCTGGCCGACCCGGCGTCGAAGACGCGCGCGGCGCTCGAGCACGGCATCGCCCTGGTCGGCCGCGCCCTGGCCGCGGACGATGCGATGCAGGCGCATGTCGATGCCGTGGTCCGGCGGCTCGCGGTCCAGCTCGTCGCCTGGCGGCGCAAGCTCGGCGGCTTCGTTGCCGAGGTGGTGCGCGGCTGGGACACGCGCACGCTGACCGATCGGCTCGAGCTCGTGGTCGGCAGCGACCTGCAATATATCCGGATGAACGGCACGATCGTCGGGGCGCTGGTCGGCTGCGCGATCTTCCTGATGTCCCGACTATTCGGTTAGCGGAAGGCCCAGCGACTGCGCGCGGCGGGTTTTCTCGGCCTTGTCTCCTGGCTGTGCTTTGCCCGACAGTGCGGGCGGGCCAGCGCTCGCGGGGAGACCGCCATGCCGAAGATCGACATCACCGCCGTACCGGAGCGCAAGGGCACCGGCTATCCGGCGCCCTTCGACGCCCCCTGCGCCGACCGCATCCGGCAGCGGCTGGGCGATGCGGGAGGCCTCACCGATGTCGGGGTTAACCTGATGCGCCTGCCGCCGGGCAACTGGTCGAGCCAGCGCCACTGGCATTCGGAGGAGGATGAGCTCGTCTACGTGCTCGAGGGCGAGCTCGTTCTGATCGAGGATGGCGGCGAGACGGTGCTGCGCGCCGGCGATTGCGCGGCCTTTCCGAAGAACTCCGGCAACGGCCATCACATGATCAACCGGTCGGGAGTGATGGCGGTCTATCTCGAGGTCGGCACGCGCTCGCCGACTGACGTGATCACCTGCTCCGACATCGACATGATGAGCCCCAGCACCGATGGCCGGTTCCTGCACAAGGACGGCACGCCCTATACAGAGCCGCGGTAGCGAATCTTATCCACTCAACCCAAGACCCGGAGGTTTCCCATGACCGAGGTCCTGCTGTTCCACCACGCCCAGGGGCTGACCCCCGGCGTCCATGCCTTCGCCGACGACCTGCGGGCCGCGGGCCACACCGTGCACACGCCCGACCTGTTCGACGGACGCACCTTCGGCAGCATCGAAGAGGGGATGGCCCATATCCACCAGGCCGGATTCGACGAGTTGCGGGAGCGTGGCGTCCGGCTCGCCGATGGCTTGCCGCCCGGGCTGGTCTATGCCGGCTTCTCCTTCGGCGTGCTGCCGGCGCAGAAGCTGGCCCAGACCCGGCCGGGCGCGCGCGGCGCCTTGCTGTTCTATTCCTGCCTGCCGATCAGCGGCGACTGGGCCTTCGGGCCCTGGCCGGACGATGTCCCGGTGCAGATTCATGGCATGGATGCCGACCCGATCTTCGTCGGCGAGGGCGATGTCGACGCCGCCCGCGAGATCGTGGCCAAGGTCGCGGACGCGGAGCTGTTCCTGTACCCGGGCGACCAGCATTATTTCGCCGACAGCTCGCTGCCGTCCTACGATGCGGCGGCGACCGCGCTGCTGACCCAGCGGGTGCTCGGGTTCCTCGGGCGGGTCTGATTTCGCCGCCATTGTGCTGAGAATCCGATCAATCGGATCTGCACAATCTATTTGTCCGATCTAACCGAGCGTCCCATTCTGGCTTCGGATCCAGGCGGCGCGGCAGGGCCGGACTTCCTGTTCGATTGCTCTCCAGAAGACAGCGACTCCCGGCCATGGCCCGGGCGCTCGACCTCGACATCCCCACGGGAGGAAGACCATGGAGTATCGCAAGCTCGGCAACAGCGGCGCGGTGGTGACGGCCTACTGCCTCGGCACCATGACCTTCGGCAAGGAGTCGGACGAGGCCACGTCCTTCGTGCTGATGAACGAGTATGTCGAGGCCGGCGGCAACTTCCTCGACACCGCCGATGTTTACAGCGCCGGGGTGTCGGAGGAGATCGTCGGCCGCTGGCTGAAGAGCCGGCCCGGCATCGCCCAGGACCTGGTGATCGCCACCAAGGGCCGGTTCCCGATGGGGCAGGGGCCGAACGACCTAGGCTTGTCGCGCAAGCATCTGGGGGCGGCGCTCGACGCCTCGCTGCGGCGGCTGGGGGTCGAGCAGGTCGATCTTTACCAGATGCACGCCTGGGACGCGCTGACGCCGCTGGAGGAGACGCTGCGCTTCCTCGACGATTCGGTGCGCAACGGCAAGATCGCCTATTACGGCTTCTCGAACTTCCTCGGCTGGCAGCTGACCAAGGCGGTGTGGCTGGCCAAGGCCAACGGCTACGCGCCGCCGGTAACGCTGCAGCCGCAATACAACCTGCTGGTCCGCGACATCGAGCACGAGATCGTGCCGGCGGCGCTTGACGCCGGCATCGGGCTGCTGCCGTGGTCGCCCCTGGGTGGCGGCTGGCTGTCCGGGAAATACAAGCGCGACCAGATGCCGACCGGCGCCACCCGGCTGGGTGAGAACCCCCAGCGCGGCATGGAGGCCTATGACGCCCGCAACGCCAAATCGACCACCTGGGCGGTGATCGGGGCGGTCGAGGACATCGCCGCGGCGCGCGGGGTCGGTATGGCGCAGGTGGCGCTGGCCTGGGTCGCGGCGCAGCCGGCGGTCACCTCGGTGATCCTGGGCGTCCGCACCCGGCAACAGCTGGCCGACAATCTCGGCGCGGCGACGCTGGTTCTCACCGCTGACGAGATCGCCGCGCTCGACGCGGTGAGCAAGCCCGAGATGGCGGAGTACCCCTACGGCACCGGCGGCATCAACCAGCGCCGCCGGAAGATCGAAGGCGGGCGCTGACCCCGCGGCGCCGCTCCGTTCAGGCGATCCGTCGCTTGGACGGGGTGGCGTCGTCGCGGCCCGGCCCGGCAGCCATCGCCTCGAACACGCCGTCGCGCCGAACGAAGGCGTGGTGCAGGGCCGCCGCGACATGCAGCAGGATCAGCGCGAAGAAGGCGAAGGCCAGGTAGACATGCGCGGTCCAGAGCAGCGCATGCAGGCTGGCGCTCTGCGGCAGGATCGGTGGCAGGGTCACGCCCGGGAACAGCACGACCGGGTAGGCCGCGGCGGACAGCATGCCCCAGCCGATCAGCGGCATGCCGATCATCAGCAGATAGAAGGCGATGTGCGACAGATGCGCGGCGAGCTTCATCGGCTCGGGCATGTCGGCCGGCAGCGCCGGCGCGCCGTAACGCAGGCGCAGCGCCAGGCGGATCAGCACCAGCACCAGGATGGCGATGCCGAGCGCCTTGTGGATCGCCACCAGCGTCAGATATTTCGGCATCACGGTGGACACCATGCCGACGCCGATGAACAGCATGGCCAGGATGCAGATCGCCATCAGCCAGTGCACCAGGCGCTGCGAGGCGGTGAAGTGGCGGCGGCCGGTCATGGCTTGGCTCCGGTCTCGGTTCGCGGATAGGCCTGATCTTCCGCCGTGCGGAGGTCATAGGACTTGGCATAGGCGGCCGACCGCGCGGCCGGGAATGGGTCGTCCGAGGTGCGGATGCCGTCTGGCAGCACGGTCGGGTCGAAGTTGATGTCGCGGCAGGGGCCGTCCGGCTCGGTCTCGATCTTCTGCACCACCAGGGTGCCGACCTCGACGGTGCGGCGGTCCGCCGGCCAGGCCTTGGTCGGGTCCGCGGTCGGGTCGCCCGGGTTCGCGACCGTCACCGCCAGGGTCCAGCGCTGCGGCCCGGCGGCGACGCGTTGGGTGATGTCCTGGTCGAGGAAATCAGGCCCCCGCTTCGCCAGCTCGTCCGGCGCCACGGCCACCGGCTGCGCCGCCGGCAGCAGCGACCAGCGCACGGTGTGGTCGGCGCCGGCGGCATCGGTGAAGACGAAGCTGTTGAGGCTGTTGAAGCGGTCTTCGGCGAAGCTGCCGGTCCACGGCGCGCTCTGCGCCCAGGCGACGAAGGCGCCGAATTCCGGGTGGGCCGCGGCGAAGCTCTTCATCGCCTCCGGATCCTTGCTGCCGGAGGCGGTCAGCAGCTCATAGAAGGCCTGCGGCGTCGCCACCGCGAAGACCGGCGGGTCGATCATGGCGCTGCGCCATTCCTGCCCGTCCGGCGTCGAGATCTGCAGCCCGATGCCGCGCACGCGGACCGTCGCATCTGCGGCGTTCGGATTGGGCGTGGCGAGGTTGAGACGACCAAGGGCCGGGTATTGGCCCTTGGCGAAGACCTGGGCCTTCGAAAGCTCTGCCCCGGCGCCGTTGGAGTCGAAGACGCCGGTAAAGCAGATGCCCTTGGCGTGGTTGCGGCGATGGCCGGGTGCCGCGCCGCCGGGCGGTGCCAGCGCCGCCACCAGCTTGTCCGGGGTCAGGCGCTGGGGCGAGAACCAGCCCGCCGTATAGGCGAAGGCCGCGCCGCCGGCGCCAACAATGGCTGCGATTAGGACCAGCGACCCGAGGGCGGAGCGCCCGGGCGATCGTTGCGGCATTCCAGCCTCGTTGTGCAGGGACTCGGGAGTTCGATCCGAGGATATCGCGCCTCCGCTGGGCAAGGAGAGCGGGAATGATGCTCGGCTCGAACTCTCGTCTTCGGGAAGGGGGCGCCCGCCACTGTCGGGGGGGCAGGGACAGTGGCGGGCGTTAACATCAGCGGTGTCGGGGGGAGAGCCGCTGTGCAATGACAAGGTAGAGGAACGAGGCCACGAAGCTTATCGGACATGCGATTAGAGCGGATCATACCAAGGGATAGGTCAGTCCGGTCCGCGGGCGTCCCCGTCGGACTCCAGCGTCCGGCGCAGCGCTGACATGACGCTATGCGTCGTCGCGATGTCCTCGACCGGGAGTCCTTCGGCCAGCCGGTTGACCCAGGGGGCCTGCAGCCGCATGGCGGCGTCGAAGGTCGCCCTCCCCTTGTCGGTCAGCACGACCAGCTGCGCCCGGCGGTGATGCGGGTTGGGCTGGAATTCCACCAGCCCGTCGCTCTGCAGATCATTGACGATGCGCTGGACGTTCTGGCGGTTGGCCCCCAGGTCGCGCGCCAGCCATGCCACCGGCTGCGGCCGGTCTGCCGCGATGATGGTGCCGAGGATCTGCCAGCGGGCACTGGTCAGGCCGAGCCCGGCGACCAGCCGGTCGCCCGCATTCACCACCCGGCTGTTGAGCCGGAACAGGTCGAGAATGAGATCGGTCAGGGCAGTCCCTGCGGGAGTCAGCGTCGTGTGGTTCACATGTCACCATAGAGTGACATTGACATCATGATGTCAATGTGGCTTGTTGGCGTCGTTGTGCCAATTTGACATCATGCAACCATATCGAACGGAGCTTGTCATGCCGCAGATGCGTCCCCTGGATCCGGCCTTTCCGATCGACCGCCAGATCGCCGTCGACGCCTCGCCGGTCGTGCTGGTCAATGTGTTCACGCTGGACCAGGCTGACGAGCCGGCGTTCCTCCAGGCGTGGCAAGCCGATGCGGCCGTGATGAAGCGGCAGCCGGGCTTCATCTCGACCCAGCTGCACCGCGCCATCGGCGACAGCCCGACCTATTTCAACTATGCCGTCTGGGAATCCACCGCCGACTTCCGGGCCGCCTTCATGCATCCGGAGTTCCGGGCGAAGCTGTCGGCCTATCCGGCCTCGGCCGTGGCGTCACCGCACCTGTTCCAGGCCGTCGCGGTGCCAGGCATCTGCGTCGCCTAGCCGGCTACTTCCCTGCGGTGACGCTCTGGGCCAGCAGCTGGTTGCGGATCTCGACATGCGGGGAGCCGACCACGGTGACCCGACGGCCGCCGGCGAGCTTGCCGGGCTGGTCCGGCGGCACCACGACGGTCCAGGCCTCGGTCGGGGTCTGCAGGCGGAACGAGGTCACGCCGTTGCGGTGGGAGACGCCGTCGATCCGGCCGGTCACGGTGATCGGCGTGCTGGTCGCGTATTCGCGCGGATCGGTCGGGGCTGCCCCGCCTGCCGTCGCCGATACCGCGGGATGAGTGGGGTCGGGCGCGACCGGTGCCCGGCGCGGTTCTTCGACCTGGGTGCCCGGGGGCACCGGATAGGGCATCGCCTTCTCCGGCACGGTCGTCGGGCCCGGCGCGGTGGGGATCACGGTGGTCTGGGCCCAGGCCGGCGATGCGGCCACCAGGCCGGCGAGAAGGATTGAGGCTGCGCGGGTCATCATGGTTCGCTCTCCATCTTCGGCGCCGGGCGGTCGCACGGCGGCGGAAACGCCTCAATCTCCGGCAAAACCGGGATCTCCGCAGCTTAAGAAACGGAGAGCATCCGTCCAGGTTCCGCTTCGCTTCGCGAAGAACCTTGCGCCCGTCCGGGACGGCGCCATGATGGCGCGTCTCGATGGAACGGGGAGCGACAGGGTGTCCGATCTCTTGCTGGTCGGCTGCGGCCGGATGGGAAGCGCACTGGTCAAGGGCTGGCTGGCGGGCAACGCCGCCGACCGGATCTGGGCGGTGGAGCCGGCGGATCTCGGCCTCGCCGATCCGCGGCTGCACCATGTCCGCGACACCGCCGGTCTGCCGCCCGAGCTGGCGCCCGAGGTGGTGGTGCTGGCGGTGAAGCCGCAGATGATGCCTGAGGCGCTGCCGGCCTATCGCCGCTTCGTCCGGCCTGGAGCGCTGTTCCTATCGATCGCCGCCGGCCGCACTCTGGCGTATCTCGAGCAGGGGCTGGGGCCGGAGGCCGCGGTGGTCCGTGCCATGCCGAACACGCCGGCCGCGATCGGCCAGGGCATCTCGGTCCTGGTGGCCAACCCCGCGGTGTCGCCGGACCAGCGCAAGCGGGCCGAGACGCTGATGCAGGCCGCCGGGCAGACCGCCTGGATCGAGGACGATGCGCTGATGGACGCGGTCACCGGCGTCTCCGGCAGCGGCCCGGCCTATGTCTTCTACCTGATCGAGACCCTGGCCGAGGCCGGCCGCACCGCCGGGCTGCCGGCCGACCTGGCCATGCAGCTGGCGCGGCAGACCGTGGTCGGCGCCGGCGCCCTGGCCGGCGCCGCGACCGAGAGCGCGGCCGAGCTGCGGATCGCGGTGACAAGCCCGAAGGGCACCACCCAGGCGGCGCTTGACGTGCTGATGGCGCCGGACGGGCTGCAGCCGCTGATGACCAAGGCCGTCGCCGCGGCGACGCAGCGCGGCCGGGAACTGGCGTAGTGGCGAGCAGCAGCGAGCGCGTCGCCGCGGCGCTGGCGGCGGCGGGGCATGCGCCCGAGATCCGGGTGTTCGACTCGTCGACCCGGACCTCGGCCGATGCCGCGGCGGCGATCGGCTGCGAGGTCGCGCAGATCGCCAAGTCGCTGGTGTTCCGGGCCCGCGGCAGCAACCGGCCGGTGCTGGTGATCGCCAGCGGCGTCAACCGGGTCGACGAGGCTGCCGTTGCCGCGGCTCTGGCCGGGCGCATCGACGGCTTGAAGATCGAGCGCGCCGATGCCGGTTTCGTGCGCGACGCCACCGGCTTCGCCATCGGCGGCGTCGCCCCGGTCGGCCATGCCACGCCGCCGCATGTGGTGATCGACCGCGACCTGCTGGCCCTGCCGCGGATCTGGGCCGCGGCCGGGACGCCGAACTCGGTCTTCGCCCTGACGCCGGACCAGCTGGTGGCGCTGACCGGCGGCGTGGTCGCCGACATCGCGCAGAGACTGTCCGATACGGCTACTGGTGCGGCCGTCTGACGGCGGACTCGAAGCTTCCGGTGCTCACGGACCAACGTCCGCTGCGCTCCGGTTCTCGAAACCACCGCCAGCCGACTCACACCAGCGCCGTCTCGAACGATCTCTGAGCGCGCCTCGGCAAAGAAGGAGGGCAAAAATGATCGGCCATCTCTCCCTGGGCGTGTTCGACCTCGACCGCGCTGTCCGCTTCTACGATGCGGTGCTGGCCCCGGTCGGCATGGTGCGGGTGTGGGCCGACGCCACCGCCGCGGGCTACGGCCCGCCGGGCGGCAACGACACGCTCGCCTTGAAGCGGCAGAAGCAGCCGGTGGTGCCGCCGGGGCCGGGCTTCCACCTGGCCTTCAATGCGCCGACGCGCGAGGCCGTCGACCGTTTTCATGCTGCCGCGCTGGCCGAAGGCGGGCGGGACGCCGGCGGGCCTGGGCTGCGGCCGCATTACGGGCCCAGCTACTACGCCGCCTTCGTGTTCGACCTGGACGGCCACAAGCTGGAAGCCGTCTGCCAATAGCGAGCCGAGCTGCGGCGGCTTGACGAGCCCCACGGCCGGACGCTACGACGGTTGCATGGCGACGATGATCACCCTGAAGCGCACCACCAAGACGACCGCTGCGGCGGGCGTTCTCTGGCGCGTGCGGTGATCACCGCGACATAGCAGCCAGAGGCCCCGCCGAGGACGGACGGGGCCTAACGGTGCAGCCATCGTCCCTCCCGACCCACAGGAAGGACGACATTATGCTTTCATCCCCCGATCTCCGAGACGCTGTGCGCGGCGTCCGCTCGCCCGAACCCGTGATCGCCATCGTCGGTGCCACCGGGGCGGTCGGCGTCGAGCTGCTGCGCTGCCTGGAGGCGCGGCGCTTCCCGGCCGCGGCGGTACGGCTGCTGGCCTCGGCCCGATCGGTCGGCCGCAGCATCCCGTTCCGCGGCCGCGACCTGGCCGTGGCGGAGCTGACCGAGGCCAGCTTTGCCGGTGTCGACATCGCCCTGTTCTCGGCCGGGGCCGGCATCTCCCGGCGCTACGCACCTGCGGCGGTGGCGGCCGGGGCGGTGGTGGTCGACAACTCCTCGGCCTTCCGCATGCTGCCGGAGGTGCCGCTGGTGGTGCCCGAGGTGAATGCCGGGACGCTGGCCGGCCATGCCGGCATCATCGCCAACCCGAACTGCGTCGCCGCGATCATGACGGTGGCGCTGGCGCCGCTGCACCGGGCGCATCCGTTGCGGCGGGTCACGGCCGCGACCTACCAATCCGCCTCCGGTGCTGGCGCCGCAGCGATGGAGGAGTTGCAGGCTGCCACCGCCGCCCATCTCCAGGGCCAGCCCTTCGAGCCCAAGGTGCTGCCGCACCCCTATGCCTTCAACCTGTTCAGCCACAATGCCGATGTCGACCCGGCCAGCGGCTATAATGGCGAGGAGTTGAAGGCGATCGCTGAGAGCCGCCGTATCCTCGGCGCGCCGGACCTGCCGATCGGCATCACCTGCATCCGCGTGCCGGTGCTGCGGGCCCATTCGATCGCCTTGACGGTCGAATTCGACACCGTGGTGACGCCGGAGGAGGCGCGGGACCTGCTGGCGGGCGCGCCCGGCCTTCGCCTGGTCGACGACCGGGCCGCCAACCACTTCCCGATGCCGTCCGAGGCGAGCGGGCAGGACGACGTTCTGGTCGGCCGTATCCGGGCCGATCTGGGCGACCCGACCGGGCGTTCGCTGTCGCTG
This sequence comes from Inquilinus sp. YAF38, assembly GCF_052113205.1. Classification (NCBI taxonomy): domain Bacteria; kingdom Pseudomonadati; phylum Pseudomonadota; class Alphaproteobacteria; order Rhodospirillales; family Rhodospirillaceae; genus Inquilinus; species Inquilinus sp. YAF38. Next base: position 51,183 of record NZ_JBFRCU010000010.1, read on the forward strand.
TTCGTCTCCGGCGACCAGCTCCTGAAGGGGGCCGCCCTCAACGCCATCCAGATCCTGGAGCATCTGCGGTCGTGAGCGTCTGAGCGGGTCCCGCTCGCCTTCCGGCCGAATTACGCTAGATTGGAACCGATCGCGCCCGCCCCGGCGGGCGCTCGGGGCCGCAAGGCCGATGGCGCGAGGGCCGGGACCATGGCAAAGAAGGCCGATATTGCGAACCACATCGTCACCACCGCGGTCGACCTGGCGGCGGAGAAGGGGTGGCGCGCCCTGACGCTTTCCGATGTCGCCCAGGCGGCGCGGGTGCCGATGTCGGCGCTGTACCGCCATTGCCCGACCAAGCCGGCCCTGTTGGCCGGGTTCAGCCGGATGATCGACCAGGCGGTGCTGTCCGAAGGCCTGCCGAGCGCCGATGAGAGCCCGCGCGACCGGCTGTTCGACCTGATGATGCGCCGCTTCGACGTGCTGTCGGCGCATCGCGCCGGGGTCAAGGCGATCCTGCGCGACCTGCGGCGCGACCCGTTGGCCACGTTGCTGCAGGCGCGGCAGCTGGAGCTGTCGATGCGCTGGACGCTGCAATCAGCCGGCATCTCGACCGCCGGCCTGCTCGGCCGGGCGCGGGTGCAGGCGCTGTGCCTGGTCTACGGCCTGGTGCTGCGGACTTGGGAGCAAGATGATTCGCCGGAGCTCGACCGCACCATGAAGGCGCTGGACCAGCGGCTGCGCCAGGCCGAGCAGTGGCAGAACACCTTCGGTCGCCGCCGCGGCGCGCGTCGGACCGAACAGCCGGCCCAGCCGGCGGCCTCGGCGGGTCAGGAGCCGACGCTGCACTAGAATGAGAGTCGCGCTGCGCTGAATGACAACTTTGCTGCAGCGCACAATTTTCTTTTGCAATGCGGTCGTGCCGTGTAGGCTGCTACTTTATTATGCATAGTGGGAGCAGGTCATGAGCAAGGTGCCGCCGGTCTGGGACGTCGACTTCACCAAGCTGCTGAGCGAGTTCAAGGTGCCGGGCGTCGATCTCGACGCGGTGCTGCAGGCCCAGCGCAAGAACATCGAGGCGCTGACCGCCGCCAACCGCACCGCGGCCGAGGGGGTGCAGGCCTTCGCCCGCCGCCAGGGCGAGATCCTGCGCCAGAACCTGGCCGAGCTGCAGAGCCAGTTCTCCTCGATCGCCGCACCCGGCGCGCCGGACCAGAAGCTGGCGAAGCAGACCGAGCTGGCGAAGTCCGCTTTCGAGAAGGCGATCGCCGACATGAAGGAACTGGCCGAGCTCCTGGCCAAGTCGAACACCGAGGCCGCCGAGATCGTCAGCAAGCGCGTCAGCGCCAGCTTCGACGAGCTGAAGGGCGTGCTGAAGGCTCCGACGACGAAGCGCTGAACGCGCTGATCCCGACGTAAAGAAGGCCGTCCCCGGGCGGCCTTCTTGCCATCCGGGCGCCGGCGCGGCAGGGTGCCGCCGGTCTCGCGGAGGGCAGCATGACGATCAGCTACGATGATTTCGCCAAGGTCGATATCCGGGTCGGCACCATCGTGGCGGTGGAGCCGTATCCCGAGGCGCGCAAGCCGGCCTACAAGCTGACCGTCGATCTGGGGCCGGAGATCGGCCGGAAGCGCAGCTCGGCCCAGCTGGTGGCGCTGTACACGCCCGAGACGCTGCTCGGCCGCCAGGTGGCGGCGGTGGTGAACTTCCCGCCGAAGCAGATCGGCCGCTTCCTTTCCGAGATCCTGGTGCTGGGCTTCCCCGATGCCGAGGGCAACGTCGTGCTGGCCGCGATCGAGCGCGCGGTGCCGAATGGCGGGCGGCTTTACTAGGCGGCCTGCCAGACCGCTGGACCGGCAGGAGACCAGGGTTCAAGCTGTGCTCCGACAGCTTCGGAGAGAGTTCGATGCCGGACGGAATCGCAGCCGGGGTGGACTTGCCCCCGATCACCAGCGTCGCCGCGGACTATATCCATCGCGACAAGCTGATCACGCCGGGCGATCTGGTCGTGCTGCCGGACAGCCGGTTGAAATGGTACGACATCGCCCTGGCCGATACGCCTGTGCCGGTCGAGATCCACGCCCTGGCCTGCGATTTCATCGCGCGGGAGGTCGCGGCCGGATCTCTCAGGGTCTCGGGCGAGCCCGGCTTCGCCGTCCTGCACCGTTGCGGCGGCGACTTCTACTTCCTGGCGGTCTGCACCTGGCGCAACGAGAACGAGCTGTGGGAGACGGTCTACGCCAAGACCGCCGCCGACACCGATTTCAAGCTGTTCCCGCTGCCCGGGCCGCATCGCGGCACCTTCTGCGTCTGGGAACTCGGCACGGTCTGGCACGAGCAGCAGGCGTGGCGGCGGTACCTGCGCTCCACCCGCGATGCCGCCGCGCATGCGGCCTATCTCGGCGACAGCTATGCGGGGCCGGTCTGATCCCCCCGATCTGATCCGCCATTGACGCGCCGACGCATCCCGCCGATCATTCCCGCGATCGCAGGATCAGCCATACCCTCCACGTGACTGGCGAGACGGGGAGCACCCCGAGGGAGCGTGGAGGACCGTTTCGATGCCGCTCGCCTGGGCAGCCTTCCTTGGAAGCTGGTCGGGCGATTCGTGTCCAGGCATCGAAACGGAGCAGTCCCCATGGAATACCAGCATCAGCCCGACCCGGCGCTCGCCGCTCGTGATGTCCGCGCCATCTTGGCCGCCGCCGATCCGGACGCCGCCGCCATCCTCGAACGCGAGGAGCGCCGGCAGCATCAGGGCTTGACCCTGATCGCGTCGGAGAATCACGCCTTTCCGGAGCTGCGGCCGCTGCTCGGCTCGGTCTTCGCCGACAAATACGCCGAGGGCCAGCCGCGCCGGCGCTATTATGGCGGCAACCTCCATGCCGACGAGATCGAGGAACTGGCCCAGGGTCGCGCCAAGGCGCTGTTCGGCGCCGAGCATGCCAATGTCCAGCCGCTGTCCGGGTCGCCGATGAACCAGGCGGTGTATTTCGGGCTGCTGCAGCCCGGCGACACCATCCTGGCGATGGACCTGTCGCATGGCGGCCACCTGACCCATGGGGCGCCGGTCTCGGCGATGGGCCGGATCTTCCGCTTCGTCCGCTATGGCACCGTCTCCGGCGGCGGCTTCGACTTCGATGCGATCCGCGAGACCGCGCGGCGCGAGCGGCCGAAGTTGCTGATCACCGGCTTCTCCTCCTATCCGCGCGACATCGACTACGCCGCCTTCAAGGCGATCGCGGACGAGGTCGGGGCGATCACCATGGCCGATGTCTCGCATATCGGCGGGCTGATCGCCGGCAAGGCGCTGCCGAACCCGCTGGCGGCCGGCTTCGACGTGGTCACCACCACCACGCACAAGACCCTGCGCGGCCCGCGCGGCGGGCTGATCCTGTGCCGCGAGCCGTTCCGCAAGGCGATCGACCAGGCGGTGTTCCCGGGGCTGCAGGGCGGCCCGCATATGGACCAGGTGGCGGCCCTGGCCACGGCGCTGCACCTGGCGGCGCAGGAGGAGTTCCAGGCCTATGCAAGCCGCGTGCTCGACAACGCCAGGGCGCTGGCCGAGGCGCTGCAGGGCCGCGGCGCGCAGCTGGTGACCGGCGGCACCGACAACCACCTGATGGTGGTCGATGTCGCCGCGAGCTTCGGCCTCGACGGCGACGAGGCGCAGCAGCGGCTGGACCGGGTCGGGCTGGTCTCGAACAAGCAGGTGGTGCCGGACGACACCAGGCCGCCGCTGCGCCCGTCCGGGCTGCGGCTCGGCACGCCGGCCGTCACCACGCGGGGCATGCGCGAAGGGCAGATGAAGGCCCTGGCCGACCTGATCGTCGACGCGGTCACCGGCGCGCGGCCCGAGCCGGCGCTGGCGAACGCGGTGCGGGATTTTGCCCGGCGGTTCCCGATCCCGGGGTGAGCGGGAAGGAGAGGGTGGGGGTCACGCCGTCGGCTTGAACCCCGCCCTCTCTCCATAGGCGAAGCACTCTTCCGCCGAGGGGATGGCCCGCGAGGTGCTGTAGGAGCCGAGGCTGAGCGCCGCGACGCAGACGCCGAGCCGGAGGCCTTTCTCCACCGGCCAGCCCTCGTGCAGCCCCAGCATGACGCCGGAGGCCAGGGCGTCGCCGGCGCCGTTGGTGCTCTTGACCGATTCGGGCGACACCCAGGCGGCGCCCTGGCGCCACAGCCGCCCGTCGCGGTCGGCGGCGACCACGCCCTCCGGGAAATGCACCACCGCCAGGGTGGACACGCCCATCCGGATCAGCGCCGTCGCCGCCGCCTCGACCAGCGCCCAGTCCGGCCGGCCGTCGCGATGGGTCTCGACGCCGGTCAGCGCCGTCGCCTCCAGCTCGTTGATGATGATGCTGTCGAGCAGCGGCAGGCAGGGCACCGTCAGGTCGCGCAGCCGGTCGCCGGCCACCCCGACCAGCTCCAGATTGGTGCGGTGGCCCGAGGCGCGGGCGCGGGCCAGCACTTCGGTGAAACCGTTGCCGTTGCCCTGGGGGGCGTCCATCCGGGCATGCACCCCAGGCGAGCCGACATGGAAGATCTTCGCGGTCGACCCCGCCAGGTCGAAATGCCCGGGCGAGAGCAGGGCGTTGACCCCCTCCTGGTAGAAGAAGGTTCGCCGCCCGCCCTCGGCCACGATCATCACGTCGGTATAGGCGGTGCGCCCGCCCGGCAGCACCGCGATCCGGCCGGCGCCGACGCCGTGGTCGCGGCAGACCTGCAGCGCCAGCTCGCCATAGACGTCGTCGCCGACCACGCCCACCACCTCGATCGGGAAGGGCGCGCCCAGGCGGGCGAGGTCGATCGCCATGTTGAAGCCCGGGCCGCCGGAATCCGGCGTCTCCTCCAGGATCTTGGCGACGTGCTCCTGCGGCGGGAACCGGTCGATGACCTTGTTGACGTCGATGCAGATGGTGCCGCCGCAGATGATGCCGGATCGCTCCACGGCTCAGCCCTGCTTCAAGACGGCTTCGGTGGTCTGCACGTCGTCGGCCAGCGGGCGCAGCGGGGAGATGCCCTGCTTCTGCAGCTCGCCGTGATAGGCGCGCACCGCTTCCTCCGGCGCGATCGTGCCGTCCGCCACCTGGCGCATGAAGCCGACCATCGCCAGCGGCGATTCCGCCAGGTTGATCTTGCGGCCGAACAGGGCGACGCGGGCGCCGTATTTCTCGGCCTGGTGCAGCAGCTCGAAGCAGTCGCGGGTGGTGCCGGCGCCGCCGCCGAGCACGCCGACGATCAGGCTGGAATCAAAGCCGGCCAGTTCCTCCAGCGCCTTCGGGCCGTTGAAGGGGATCTTCAGGAATTGCGGCCGGTCGGCCTTCATCACCCCGGCCAGGCAGCGCAGGATGCAGTCGTTCAGGTAGTGCGGCTGCAGCTCTGGGTCGATGCCGCTCGAGACATTCGGGTTGAACACCTCGAAGAAGTACTGGAAGCCGTTGGCGGCGCAGTCGGCCCGGAACTCGGCGAAGGCCTCCAGCGACCGGATGTCGGAATCGAGGTCGTTGTTGAAGGTGACGGAGTAGAGGCCGAGATCGGTGCCGGTGACGGGGGCCTTCGGGTCGGGGGCGAGGCCGCCATGCCTCACCCGCGGCAGCAGGGCCGACCGGAACGGGCGCGAGGGCTGCTGGGGATAGCTGCAGCCGCGCACCACCCAGACATCGGTGGTGTCGTTGGCGCGGATCGCCGGCTTCACCTTGCTGTCGCGGAAGGTGCCGCTCTCGACCAGCCGCTCCAGGTTCGAGGCCGAGACCAGCATGATGTCGACGATGTCCTGCTCCACCACCTGGCGAATGGTGTCCAGGAACTCGTCGCGGGTGCGGTAGCGGGTCCAGCTGCCGTCCGGCGCGCGCTTCGGACCGGTCGAGGTCAGGCTCGGCCCCATGTCGCCGTCCTTGGCGTCGGCAATGATGAAGTCGCTGCGCTTGTACTGTCCGGCGCGGATGCGGGCCAGCTTCTCGTCCAGGCGGGTCATGCTCGGTCTCTCGTCTTTCTGCGGGTCAGGGAAGGAATCATTGGGCCGTTGGGGCGGGCTCACGGCCCGGGGCGGGCTGGTCGCCCGGCATCGCCCCGGTCATGATCGCCACCACCTCGGCCATGCTGTGGCGCTGCGGCGAGGTCACGGCGACGCGGCGGCCCAGGCGCATCACATGGATGCGGTCGGCCACCTCGAACACGTTCGGCATGTTGTGGCTGATCAGGACCACGGGCAGGCCGCGGTCGCGGATGGTGCGGATCAGGTCCAGCACCTGGCCGGTCTCGCGCACGCCCAGCGCCGCCGTCGGCTCGTCCATGATCACCAGCTTGCGGGCGAAAACCGCGGCGCGGGCCACGGCGACGCCCTGGCGCTGGCCGCCGGACAGGCTTTCCACTGCGTGTGTGATCGAGGGCAGGCGGAAGCGCAGCTCGTCCATATGACGCTGCGCCTCGCTGCGCATCCGCGGCTTGTCGAGCAGCCGCAGCCAGCGGCCGAGCGGCCCGGGCCGGCGCAGCTCGCGCCCCAGATACAGGTTGGCGGCGATATCCAGCGCCGGCGCCACCGCCAGGTCCTGGTACACCGTCTCGATGCCGCGGCGGCGGGCGTCGAGCGGGCCGTGGAACCGCACCGGCTGGCCGTCCAGCAGCACCTCGCCCTCATCCGGCGTGATGGCGCCGGACAGCACCTTGATCAGGGTCGACTTGCCGGCGCCGTTGTCGCCGATCACCGCCAGCACCTCGCCGTCGCGCAGCTCGAAATCGACGCCGCCGAGTGCCGTGACATGGCCGTAGCGCTTGACCACGCCGCGGGCCTCCAGGACGGTCGCGGTCATACCCGCCTCCATCGCGACAGCTGGTCCAGCGCGACCGCGGCGATCACCAGGACGCCGGTGACCAGGTCCTGCCACAGCGGGTCGATGCCGATCAGGGTCAGGCCGTTGCGCAGCACGCCGACGATCAGCACGCCGATCAGCGTGCCGATCAGGCTGCCGCGGCCGCCGAACAGGCTGGTGCCGCCGATCACGACGGCGGTGATGCTGTCGAGATTGGCGTTCTGCATCGCGTTCGGGTCGGCGTTCGGGATCCGCCCCAGCGCCAGCCAGGCGCCGATGCCGTACAGGAAGGCGGCGAACAGATAGACCGACAGGATGCGCCGCTGCACCGGGATGCCGACCAGCCGCGCCGCCTCCGGGCTGTTGCCGATGGCGTAGACATGCTTGCCCCAGGCGGTCTGGTTCAGCATGTACCAGACCAGCCCATAGAGGCCGAGCATGATGATGATGCCGTAGGTGATCACGGCGCCGCCCAGCTTCAGCGTGTTGCCGGTCCAGGCCAGCAGGTCGTCCATCACCGGGAAGGCGCCGCCGCCGGAGAACAGACGGGTGGCCGCGGTGACGATGCCGAGCAGCCCGAGCGTGACGATGAAGGGCGGCAGCTTCAGCCGGCTGACCAGCGTGCCGGTGACCAGCCCGACCAGGCTGCACAGCCCGATCGCCAGCAGCAGCGAGGGCAGGGCGGCATAGCCCTGGTCCACCAGCTTTCCGGCGACGATGGTGCCCAAGACGGCAATGGCGCCAGTCGCCAGGTCGATGCCGGCGGTCAGGATCACCAGCGTCTGGCCGATCGCCAGCGTGCCGATGATCACCGATTGCTGCGCGATCAGCGACAGGTTGCCCGGGGTCAGGAAGCGGTCGCTCATCGCCGTGAACACGGCGCCGAAGGCCATCAGCACGATCAGCGGGCCGAGCGGCGGGGTGGTCAGAACCCGCGCCGCCCGGGCAATCCAGGACGAGAGGGGCCAGGACGAGGGGGGAGGGGCCATCGCTCTCTCGTTCGGGAGGGGGTGGGCGGGCCCGGTGCGGCCCGCCCCGGTCGTGCTGGTCATCAGCCCCAGCAGTTCTTCTCTCCGAAGTCGAGGTCCTTCGAGTCCAGCCCCGGCAGCGGCTTGCCGGTGATCAGGAACGAGCCGGTGTTGACGAAGCCGCTCGGCTTCTTGCCGGACTTGGCGTATTCGGCCACGGCGTCGACGCCCATCTGCGCCATCTTGTAGGGGAACTGCATCACCGTCGCCGCGACGCGCCCGTCCTTGACGTATTTCACGCCCAGGCAGCCGCCGTCGATCGAGGTGACGACGACATCGTCGGTCTTGCCGGCCGCTTTGATCGCGGCATAGGCGCCCTGGGCCGCGGGCTCGTTGATGGTGTAGACGACGTTGATGTCGGGATGGGCGGACAGCAGGTTCTCCATCGCCGTCTGGCCCTTGTCCTGGGCGCCGTTGGTGTTCTGCTTGCCGACGATCACGGCGTCGCCCTCGGCGATCCCGAAGCCCTTGAGGAAGCCGTCATGGCGGAAGGTGTCGACTGTGCCGCCCGGCGTGCCGTCCAGCATCGCCAGCTTCGGCGCCTTGTCGCCCAGCGCCTTGCGGGCGTATTGGCCCTGCTGCACCCCCGCCTCGAAATTGTCGGTCGCGAAGGTGGCGTCGACCGCGTCGGCCGGGTCGGTCGCTGTGTCCAGCGCGATCACCAGGATGCCGGCGTCACGCGCCTTCTTGACCGCGCCAAGCACGCCGGTCGAGTTGTTCGGGGTGATCAGGATGCCCTTGGCGCCGGCGCTGATCAGATCCTCGATCGCGGCCACCTGGCCCTCATTGTCGCCGTCGAACTTGCCGGCGCGGGCGATCAGCTTCAGGCCCTTGGCCTGGGCCTCCTTCTCGGCAGCCTGGCGCATCTTGACGAAGAACGGGTTGACCTCGGTCTTGGTGACCAGGCCGACGACGGCCTCCTGCGCCATCGCCGCCGTGCTGCCGGCGGCCAGGGCGAGACCAACCACGCCGGCGGCGAGCAGGCCGGCGAGGCGGCGGGGATTCGGAACAAGCGCAGACCTCTGCGATCGAATCATCGCGGTTTCCTCCTGTTTGCGGGCAGGCGCTTCTGCGGCGCCGGCCCTGCCATTGGCCGGACGATTGTCCGACACCGGAACGATAATTCCGACTTTTGCTGAGAGTCAATCAGATCTTCTGTATCTTTTGACTGAAAAGGAGCATTAGTGGGCCATGTCTGCTGCAGACCCTGAGATCCACGCCCTCGGCACCGCCGGCGCCGGCCATGTGCTGTCGCTGATCCTGTCGGGCCAAGCGCGGTCCCGGGCCGACCTCGCCCGCATCTCCGACCTGTCGCGCGCCACCATCACCCAGCGCCTCGGCGTGCTGTTCGAGGCCGGGCTGCTGCAGGAGGCGGAGGAAACGCAGGCCAGCGGCGGCCGCCCTGCGCGCGTGCTCAAGCTGAACGAAAGCTTCGGCGTGGTGCTGGCGGCCGATATCGGCGAGAGCCGGATCAGGGTCGCGGCGACCGATCTCGGGCCGAATGTGCTGGCCGAACGGCTCGGCGACCTTGATGTCGGCAGCGGGCCGGTGCCAATCCTGACCTGGATTGCGCGGCAGTTCCGCGCGCTCCTCGCCGAGATCGGCCGGCCGGCCTCCGAGGTGCTGGGCATCGGGCTGTGCCTGCCGGCCCCGGTCGACCATGCCGCCGGACGGGTGATGGGGCCATCGGTGATGACCGGGTGGGACGATTTCGACATCCCAGGCTGGTTCGCCGGCGATTACGCCGCGCCGGTCCTGGCCGAGAATGACGTCCGGCTGCGCACCCTGACCGAGCACCGCCAGTTCTGGCCGGAGGAGCGGCAGATGGTGTTCATCAAGGCCGGCACCGGCATCGGCAGCGGCATCATCACCGAGGGCCGGATGCACCGCGGCGCCCGCGGGGCCGCGGGCGACATCGGCCACATCCAGCTGCGCGACGCCGAGGCGCCGCTGTGCCGCTGCGGCAAGCTCGGCTGTGTCGAGGCCTATGCCGCCGGCTGGGCCATCGCCCGCGACCTGCGGGCCCGGGGCTTCTCGGCGCGGGATGCGCGCGACGTGATGGATCTGGTCGCGCGCAACCGGCCGGAGGCGATCAGCCTGGTGCGCCAGGCCGGCCGGGTGCTGGGCGAGGTGGCGGCCGATGTGGTCAGCGTGCTGAACCCCAGCGTCATCGTGGTCGGCGGCACCCTGTCCGAGGCGGGCGAGCACCTGCTGGCCGGGGTGCGCGAATACGTCTATCAGCGCTGCCTGCCGCTGGCGACGCGCGATCTGACCATCGTCGCCGCCCGTGCCGGCGAGCTGGCCGGCCTGCTGGGCGCCGCCCGGCTGGTGGTCGACACCCGGCTGCAGCCGCAAGCGGTCGACCGGCTGATCGCGGAGCGGGGAGCTGCATCGTAGGCCGGGTTCGCGACGGCGAACTCAAATCTACCCTGATCGCTCAACGACACAGAACTGGTTGCCCTCCGGATCCAGCATCACCGTATAGCCGTCGGCCTCGCGCTGGACCCTGGCGCCGAGGACCAGCAGTCGCCGCACCTCCGCGGCCCGGTCGGCGGCGGCGATGTCGAGATGGATGCGGTTGTTGGTGTAGTCGCGCCCCGGCACCTGATGGAAGCACAGGCTCGGCCCCGGCCCGTCGACCAGGACGACAGGGTCGGTCTCCGGCGTCAGGCCCAGCGCGGCCAGCCGGTCGATCTCCGTCTGGTCATAAGCGCGCACGGCATATCCGTCGAGCGCCGCCGCCCAGAACCGGGCCAGGACCGGCGCCGACCGGCTTTCGAACACGATCTCCCGCAACCGGCCCATCGGATGCCCTTCCAGAGAGTCAGAGCGGCAGGCGCACCGTGCAGCGCAGCCCGCCCATCGGCGAGGTCGACAGCACCAGGTCGCCGCCATGCCGGCGCGCCACGTCGCGGGCGATGGCCAAGCCGAGGCCGGTGCCGCCGGTCTCCTGGTTGCGCGATTCATCCAGCCGGACGAAGGGCTTCATCGCCTCCTCGCGCTGGTGCGGCGGGATGCCGGGCCCGTCATCGTCGACCACCAGGGCGACGGCGGTGTCGTCCTGGATGACGGACAGCCGGATATGCTGCGCATGCCGCCGCGCATTGGACAGCAGGTTCGCCAAGCAGCGCCGCATCGCCTCGCGCCGCAGCGGCAGGACCTGGCTCTCCGGCGCGTCGAAGGCGATGTCGGCGCCTTCCCGCCGTGCCGACACAACCACCTCCTCGAGGAAGGCGGCGAGGTCGGTCGGCGTCGCCTCCTCGGTGCCCTCGCCGCGGGCGAAGGCGAGGTAGGCGTCGATCATCTGCCGCATCTCCTCGACATCGGTGCGCAGCTCGTCGATGTCCGGCCCGTCGCCGAGCATGGCGAGCTGCAGCTTCATCCGGGTCAGCGGCGTGCGCAGGTCGTGGCTGACGCCGGCCAGCATCTCGGTACGCTGCTGGATCTGGCGGCGGATGCGGTCGCGCATCTCGATGAAGGCCTCGGCCGCCTGGCGGATCTCCTCCGCCCCATGCGGCCGGAACCCCGGCATGTCGCGGCCCTTGCCGAAGCGGTCGGCGGCGATGGCGAGGCGCCGGATCGGGCGCAGCTGGTTGCGCATGAAGATGATCGCGACGGCGGACAGGATCACCGTCGACCCGATCATCGACAGGTAGAACAGGTTGGTGGTGAAGCTGGACAGCCGCTTCGACGGCACCTCGACCGTCAGCACGCCTTCCGACAGCTGCATGCGGACCACATCGGTGTCGTTGTCCGTATCGGACCGGATGGTGAAGTCGTAGGGCTGCGACGCGCGCATGGCCCGGGAGAGGGCGCGCTGGCCCTCGTCCAGCGCATCGCTGCTGGTCGATCCCAGTTCGACGCCGGGATCGAAGCTGTAGATCAACCCGGTATTGCGCTGCGCCCGCACGAACACGGTGCCGCGGGCGACGGGCGTCATGCCGCGGGAGATCTCGTCGATGGTCAGGCCGATCTCGCCGGAGACCGTGCGGGCCATCGTCGTGGTGATCACGTCGATGTGGCGGCCGAAGAAGACATAGGTGGAGATCGCCTGGGCCAGGATCATCGGGGTGACGATGATCACCAGCGCCCGCCCGAACAGGGTCCGCGGCAGGAACCGCTTGATCCGCGCCCGCAGCCCAAGGGGGGTGGACAGCCGGCGCAGGGCGGGAGAGGGCATCATCCGTCGGGTCTCAACACATAGCCTTCGCCGCGCACGGTGTGGAGATAGCGGGGCAGGCGCGGGTCGGGCTCGATCTTACGCCGAAGCCGTGTCACCTGCACGTCGACCGCTCGGACGCCGCCGTCGATCGTGCCGGATTCGGTCAGGGCCTCGCGCGACACGGTCTCGCCGGCATGCTGGGCCAGGATGCGCAGCAGGTTCTCCTCGCCGGTGGTCAGGCGCACGCGCTCGCCCTCCTGCAGCAGTTCCGAGCGCTCGATGTCGAAGGTGAAGGCGCCGAGGCGGATGGTGCCGGCGGCCCGCGGCGGCGGCGGCGCCAGGCGGCGCAGGATGCTGTTGATGCGCAGCACCAGCTCGCGCGGCTCGAACGGCTTGGCGAGATAGTCGTCGGCGCCGCTCTCCAGCCCGGCGATGCGGTCCTCCGGCTCGCCGCGGGCGGTCAGCAGCAGGATCGGCGTGCTCATTCGCTGGCGCAGATCGGCGGTCAGCTGCAGTCCGGTCTCGCCCGGCATCATCACGTCCAGCACGAGAAGATCGAAGGCGATGGCCGCCAGCTTCTCCCGCGCATCCGCCGCATCGACCGCGGCGGTGACGAGGAAGCCGTTCTCCATCAGGTATTTGCGCAGCAGCTCGCGGACCCGGCGGTCGTCCTCGACGACCAGGATGTGGGCGGGCTCGTCGGCGGTCATGGTCATGGGCGGCTACCGGCTGGCGACGCGGGGGGCGGGAGCCTCCGGCTCCTCGTCCATCGCCGCGGGCTCGCTCAGCGCGATCAGCCCTTCCAGCACCTTGCGGAAGCCGTCCACCGCATCGGCGCCGGCACTGCGGTAGGCCTGGCCGATCAGCCGCCGCTGGCTCTCGAACAGCTGGCGCTCCAGCGCGGCCCCCTTGGCGGTCAGGGTCAGCAGGCGCTGGCGCCGGTCGCGCTGACCCTGCTGCTGCTCGACATAGCCGCGCTCGACCAGGTCGTTCAGGACCCGGCCCAGGCTCTGCTTGGTAATGCGCAGGATGGCCAGCAGCGCACTGACCGTGATCTCCGGATGGCGTCCGACGAAATAAAGCGCACGGTGATGGGCCCGGCCGAGACCCAGGGTTGCGAGCAGCGCATCGGGCTCGGCAGTGAAGCCGCGATAGGCGTAGAATAGCAGTTCGATGCCTTGGCGGATCTCCTCCTCGCGGAGGAAGAGCGGGTTTACGGGCGATTTTATGTCAGCCATGTTGACTTGTTTTGACCCCGAATGTTACCGCTCACGGTCCGACGGCGACACAAATGACAATCCGGGAAAGGCCCATCATGTCGACGACTCCCTTCCATGACCGTGACGGTTGGATATGGATGGACGGCAAGCTGGTCGAATGGCGTAGCGCCAACATCCACGTCCTGACTCACGGGCTACACTACGCCAGTTCTGTATTCGAAGGGGAGCGGGCTTACAACGGCCGGATCTTCAAGGGCACGGAGCATTCGAAGCGGCTGGAGTTCTCGGCCACCACGCTGGGGATGAAGCTCCCCTACAGCACCGCGGAGCTGGATGCGGCCAAGAAGCTGACCCTCGAGAAGAATGGCCTGATCGATGCCTATATCCGCCCGGTGGCGTGGCGCGGGTCGGAGATGATGGGCGTCTCGGCCCAGGCCAACACCATCCATGTCGCCATCGCGGTGTGGGAGTGGCCGAGCTACTTCTCGGCCGAGGCCAAGATGAAGGGCATCCGCCTGACCCTGTCCGACTGGCGCCGGCCATCGCCGGACTCGGCGCCGGTGCACGCCAAGGCGGCCGGCCTGTACATGATCTGCACCCTGGCCAAGCACAAGGCCGAGGCGGCGGGCTACCAGGACGCGCTGATGTACGACTACCGCGGCTATGTCGCGGAGGCGACCGGCGCCAATGTCTTCCTCGCCATCGACGGCAAGCTGCACACGCCGACCGCCGACTGCTTCCTGAACGGCCTCACCCGCCAGACCGCGATCGAGCTGGCGCGGCGCAACGGCATCGAGGTGATCGAGCGGCACATCCAGCCGGACGAGCTGGCCAAGGCGACCGAGGTGTTCCTGACCGGCACTGCGGCCGAGATCACCCCGGTCGGCGAGATCGGCCCGCATCACTTCACCCCGGGCCAGATCTGCAAGACCGTGATGGACGCCTATTCCGCCGAGGTGCGGAAGGAGCCGAAGGCGGCCGCGGCTTAAGGCACCGCATCGCGTAGGTTGGGTTCGCCACTGGCGAACCCAACATCGCAGGAGAGCCGGTGGTGGGATGTTGGGTTCGCGTGCCGCGAACCCAACCTACGAGGCGCGCCGGCCGATCAGCGCCTCACCACCGGTAGCGGATGCTGCCGATCACCGTCTGCCCCTGGCCCTGGTAGCAGTAGCCCTGGGCGCAGGTGGAATAGTCGCGATCGAACAGGTTGGTGGCGTTGACCGCCAGCTGCACCCCGTCCAGCCGTGGCTCGATCTCGGCGAGATCGTAGCGGATTGCGGCATCGAACAGGGTCACGGCGTCGTTCCGGCCGGTCGTGTTGTCGTCATCGCTATAGCTCGACCCGGGAGGGCCTGGCAGGACCGCCGGGACAGAAACAGCGGGCTAATTGATATTAATTCTCATTCTCGTACAGATCGTTGTGGGAACGTGACCAGGACGATCGATGAACCGATGCAAAGCGCTCCTCCGCGCCCTTCTGCTGCTGACCTGTCTGCTCCCCCCGCCGGTCCGGGGAGTGYCCGGTGACCGTGACCGATGCCGCCGGCCGGCAGGTGACCGTGCCGCATCAGCCTCGGGCGGTGCTGCTGGGCGCGGGCATCAACCTCGTAGCGCTGGCGCTGATCGATCCCGATCCGGTGTCGCTGCTGGCCGGCTGGGCCGACGACACCCGGCAATACGATCCCGGCCTCTATGCCGCCTTCCTGGCGAAGTTCCCGCGCCTGGCCGAGGTGCCGGTGGTGGGCGGCGGCACGGATGAGAGCTTCTCGCTGGAGAAGGCGCTGACGGTCGGGGCGGATCTCGCGATCTTCGGCGCCTGGCAGGTGGAGACGGAGCAGGGGCGGCTGATCCTGGACCGCCTGACCGCGGCCGGGGTGCCGGCGGTGGTGGTCGATTTCAACCACCGGCCGCTGGCGAACACGGCACCGGGCATGCGGCTGCTGGGCCGGGTGCTCGGCCGCGAGGACCGGGCCGACGCCTTCGCCGATTTCTGGGAGGCGCGGCTGGACCGCATCCGCCGGCGCATGGCGGCGCATCCGGAGCCGGGCCCGACCGTGCTGATGCACGCCTATCCGCAGCCGGACGACTGCTGCTGGGAGATCGGCGAGACCGGGCTGGGCGAGCTGGTGTCGCTGGTCGGCGGCCGGAACATCGCCGCGGATCGGTTCCCGGATGCCGGGGGCGGGGTGCTGAGCCTGGAATACGTCATCGGACGGGACCCGCAGGTCTATATCGCCACCGGCCTGCCGCAGGCGGCGGATGCGCCGGGCTTCGTCGTCGGCCCCGGCGTTCCTGCCGCAGCCGCCCGGCGCAGCTTCGCGGCCGTGCTGGCGGCGCCCGGCGTGTCCGGCCTGACGGCGGCCCGCGACGGCCGGGTCCATGGGCTGTGGAACTTCTTCAACGCCGTGCCACTGAACATCGTGGCGGTGGAGGCGGTGGCGCGCTGGGTGCGGCCGGAGATCTCGATCCCGCCACCACCCTGGCCGAGATCAACAGCCGCTTCTCTGCCCTGCCGTTCGAGGGGGCGCTATGGATCAGCCTGGATCCCGCCGCCGACGGATCGCGCTAGCCGGTGCGGCGGGCCGCCACGGTCAGCCGCCAGGCGGCCCAGGCGCCGAACAGGGCCAGCGGCAGGGCGGTGACGAACACCCACAGCGCCGCCGCCCGGGCGGTCTCGACCGTCAGGCCCGAGCCGAAGCCGACCAGGTTGGCGGTCGCCCCGGCGATGGCGGCGCCGACCGCCCCGCCGGTCTGGCGCACCGCGATCAGCGCCGAGCTGCCGATCGCCCTGTCGTCATCGGCCAGCACGCCGATCAACCGCCGGTTCAGCAGGCTGGAGGAGAAGCCGAAGCCCGTACCCATCAACAGGGACGCGCCGACGATCCAGACCAGCGGGGCGTCGCGCATCACCAGCACCAGCAGCACCGCGCCGGCCAGGATGCAGGTGGCACCGCGCAGCAGCCAGCGCAGTTCCCCGGTCCCGGTGGCACCGGCGACGACGAAGGCGGCGAGGGTCCAGGCCAGCGCCATCCCCGCCACGACATAGCCGGCCCACAGCGGCGACAGGCCGTGCAGCGTCTGCAGGATGGCGGGGCCGTAGACGTTCAGCGCCATTGAGGTCGCCATCATGGCGAACAGGGCGGCATAGGCGGTGCCGCAGACCGTGCGCAGGTTTCCCGCCTGGCGCGGCAGGAGCCGTATATGGGCGCGGCCGTCGACCCGCAGCACCAGCACCAGGATGCCGAGGCCGGCGGCGACCAGAGCCAAGGCAATGGCGGGGTTCGGGCTGACATCCGCCATGGCGATGGCGCCGACGCCGAGCGCCAGCCCGCCGATCTGCAGCCAGGGAACGCCCGGCTGGCCGCCGCTGCGGACTGTGCCTTTCAGCAGCCAGGGCGAGGCGGCGGCGAAGATCAGCGATTGCGCCGTGAACAGCCAGAACACGGCGCGCCAGTCGCCGGCCTGGGCGAACAGGCCGCCGACGAGCGGCCCCAGGATGGTGGCGATGCCCCAGATGCCGGAGGCGACGGCGAACATCCGGGCCAGATGGCGCTCGGGGAACAGCACGGCGATCGCAACCATGGAGAAGCCGGCGACCCAGCCGCTGCCGACGCCCTGCAGCACGCGCCCGGCCAGAAAGATGCCGATGGTGGGCGCGGCGGCGCTCAGCACGCAGCCGAGCGCGAAGGCCAGGCCGGCGATGGCGGAGGCCCAGCGCAGCCCGAACCGCTCCGACAGCCGCCCGGCGCTGGCGCCGGCCAGGATGGCGCCGACCAGGAAGCCGGCGGTGGCCCAGCTGAAATAGGCATAGCCGCCCAGGTCGGCGCCGACGCTGGGCATGATGGTCGCGGTGACCAGGGCATCGGCCGCGTTCAGCCAGATGCCGAGGCAGACCATGGCGAATTGCGGCAGCCGCCCTTCGGCGAGCAGATCCGCCCAGCCCGCCGCCGGTTGCGCCGTTGCCTGCACCATGCCGCGTTTCCCCCTTCGTTCCAGCCCGGCTACACCGCCGGCGTCACGATGAGAAGCGGGGAATCGGCAGGACAGCAGTCAGGGACTGCCATCGGCGACGGCCGTCATCGCCAGCGCGAAGCGGCCTCGTCGTCCTCGGCCCGGGCTTCGACCCAGCGCTCTCCTTCCGGCGTCTCCTCCTTCTTCCAGAAGGGGGCCTTGGTCTTCAGCCAGTCCATCAGGAAGGCGCAGGCCTCGAAGGCGGCGCCGCGATGGGCCGAGGCGACGCCGCAGAACATGATCCGGTCGCCCGGCCCCAGCCGGCCGATTCGGTGGACGATGCGCACCTCCAGCAGCGGCCAGCGGCTGCGCGCCTCGGCCTCGATCTCCGCCAGCTGCCGTTCGGTCATGCCGGGATAGTGCTCCAGCGTCATCGCGGTGACCGCGGTGCCGCCGGCGATGTCGCGCACCAGCCCGACGAAGCTGGCGACGCCGCCGACATCGCTGCGGCCCTCCGACAGGGCCGCGATCTCGGCGCCGACGTCGAAATCGGCCTCCTGCACGCGAACCGCCATCTCAGCCTCCGGTGACCGGCGGGAAGATGCCGATCTCGTCGCCCGGCGCCACCGGGTCGGCCGGCCTGGCGAAGCGCTGGTTGACCGCGACCCGCACCACCGCCGGGTTGGCCAGGGCATCGGCATAGCCGGCGCCGCGGGCTTTCAGCCAATCGAGCAGGCCGGCGACATCGCGCACCGAGTCCGGCGGCGACACCGTCTCGGCGGCGGTGCCGATCTTGCTGCGGACCCAGGCGAAATACAGGAGCTTCATGCCGGTTCTCAAATCAGGGCGCTCAACGGGATATAGGCAACCGGATCGCCCGGCGCCACGGCGGCGACGTCTTCCGGCAGCTCGACCAGCCCTTCGGCGCCGGCGAGGGAGCTCAGCATGCCGGCGCCCTCGCGGCCGTGGCGATGGGCGACCAGGGCGCCGGACGGGTCGGTCTCCAGCACCGCGCGCAGGAATTCCCGGCGGCCCGGCTTCTTGCCGTGGCCAAAGCCGGCGGTGACCGGGAAGCGGCGCAGCGGCACCGGTTCGGCGCCGGCCAGGTGCAGCAGCAGCGGCCGCGCCACCAGCAGGAAGGTGACCATCGCCGCGACCGGGTTGCCCGGCAGGCCCAGCAGCGGCACGCCGCTGATCTGGCCCAGCGCCACCGGCTTGCCCGGCTTGATCGCCAGTCGCCAGTGATGAAGCCGGCCCCCCGCGGCCTCCAGCGCCGCCTTGACGTGGTCCTCGTCGCCGACCGAAACGCCGCCGGAGGTGACGATCGCATCCGCATCGGCCGCAGCGTCGGTAAGCGCCGAGCGCACCGCATCGGCCCGGTCCGGCACGATGCCGTGGTCGGCGACATCGCAGCCCAGCCGGCGCAGCAGCGCCATCAGCAGGTACCGGTTGGCGTCGTAGATCTGGCCCTCGGCCACCGACGTGCCCGGCGCGCGCAGCTCGTCTCCAGTCGACAGCACCGCCACCCGCAACGTCCGGCGGACGGGCAGGGCAGGGCGGCCGAGTGAGGCGGCCAAGCCGATCTCGGCCGGACCCAGCCGGCGCCCGGCGGTCAGTACGGTGTCGCCGGCACGGATGTCGTCGCCAGCCGGCCGGACATGGGCGCCGCGCCGCAGCCCCGCCGGGACTGTGACCCGGTCGCCCGAGACCATGCAGTCCTCCTGCATCACCACCGTGTCCGGCCCGGTGGGCAGCGGCGCGCCGGTGAGGATGCGGATCGCCTCGCCCCGCCGGCCCGAGCGGCCGAGCGGATGGCCGGCGGCGGCGCGGCCGTTCACCGGCAGGGTGGTCGGGGCGCCGGGCGCCAGATCATCGACATGGACGGCATAGCCGTCGACCGCGGCGTTGGCGTGCGGCGGCACCGAACGGTCGGCCACCAGATCCTCGGCCAAGTAGCGATTTTCCGCCGCGGCGAGCGGCACGGTCTCGGCCTCGGCGACCACAGCCAGCCGGGACCGGAACTCGGTGACCGCCTCCTCGACCGACAGCAGCCGGTCCGCCAGGGCGAAGCAGTCGTCGGCGAGACGGCTCATCAGCCGGCCCTGCGGGCGAAATCGGCGACGAAATCGGCGATGGCCTCGACGTCGTCGATGTCCAGCCGCTTGCGGCCGGGGTCGGCGATCGGGCCGTCGCTGGCCACCGCGACGATGCTCGGGTCTTCGGGATGCAGCGGGGGCTTGCCGGCCTCGGCCCGCCACACCTCCAGCTTCGGATAGGGCTCGCGCTTGAAGCCTTCGATCAGCACCAGGTCGACCGGCTCCAGCTTCGCCAACAGCGCCGCCAGCGGCGGCTCGGCGGCGCCGCGATGCTCATGCATCAGCGCCCAGCGCCGGTCGGAGGAAACCAGAACCTCGGTCGCCCCGGCTTCCCGATGGCGCCAGCTGTCCTTGCCGGGCTGGTCAATGTCGAAATCGTGATGGGCATGCTTGACCGTGGAAACGGTCAGGCCGCGGCCGATCAGCGCCGGGATCAGCTTCGCCAGCAGCGTGGTCTTGCCGCTGCCGCTCCAGCCGGCGATGCCGAGCACGCGCATGACCGGTCTAACCGGCGGTCCCGGCAGCCTTGGCCGGCGGCGTGCCGTGGTCCTCGGTGATGGCCTGGCGCACGCCTTCGCGCAGATAGCTCCAGCCGGTCACCAGGGTCAGCACCGCGGCCACCCAGATCCCGGCGATGCCGATCTGGGTGATCGGCACCTGGCCGTCGAAGGCGCGGGTGCCGGCATCGCCGACGATCAGGAAGCCGATCGCCAGCATCTGGATCGTGGTCTTCCACTTGGCCAGGGCGGTGACCGGCAGGCCGCGGGCATTCATCCCGGCCAGGAACTCGCGCAGGCCCGAGATCAGCACCTCGCGCAGCAGGATGATCACCGCCGGGATGATCGACCAGCCCTGCAGCCGGCCGAAGGCGGCCAGCATGAACAGCACGGCGGTGACCAGCATCTTGTCGGCGATCGGGTCGAGCAGCCGGCCGATCGGCGAGGTCTCGTTCCAGGCCCGCGCCAGCTTGCCGTCGAGATAGTCGGTGATGGCGGCGGCGGCGTAGATGGCAAGACAGGTCCACGACGCCCAGGAGGCGGGCACGTAGAACAGCGCGATCAGCACGGGAATGGCCGCGATGCGCGAGTAGGTCAGGAGGTTCGGCAGGCTGGTAACCATGGCGACGGCACTGACTTCAGGGGCTTGCGAACGCTAGCACAAGGTGCCTCAAGCGTCGGGGTGGAAATGTCGGTAGATCAGCCCCGCGACGGCCTCGCTGATGCCGTCGACCGCCTCGAGATCCTGTCGGCTGGCGCGGCTGACGGCACGGGCTGAGCCGAAATGCAGCAGCAGCGCTTTCTTGCGCCGCGGGCCGATGCCGGGGATCTCGTCGATCGGCGATCGGGTGATGTCGCCGGCGCGGCGGGTGCGCTGGCCGCCGATGACGAAGCGGTGGGCCTCGTCGCGCAGCCGCTGCAGGAAATACAGCACCGGGTCCTTCGGCTCCAGGCTGAAGGGCGGCCGGTCGGCCATGAAGAAGCGCTCGCGCCCGGCGTCGCGGTCCGGCCCCTTGGCGATCGACACCAGCGCGATCTCGGTCAGGCCGAGCTCGGCGAAGACCTCGCGGACGACTCCGAGCTGGCCCTGGCCGCCGTCGATCAGCACCAGGTCGGGCCAGCCCTCCTGCTCGCGGTCCGGATCCTCCTTCAGCGCCCGGGCGAAGCGGCGGGTCAGCACCTCGCGCATCATCGCGTAGTCGTCGCCGGGGGTGACCGGGCCCTTGATGTTGAACTTGCGGTAGGCCGATTTGACGAAGCCGTCCGGCCCGGCGACGATCATGGCGCCCAGCGCGTTGGTGCCGCCCAGATGGCTGTTGTCGTAGACCTCGACCCGGCGCGGCGGTGCGTCCAGGCCGAACACCCGGGCCACGCCCTCCAGTAGCACCGCCTGGGACGCGCTCTCGGCCATGCGCCGGCCCAGCGCCTCGCGCGCGTTGTTCAGCGCGTGCTCGATCAGCCGGCGCTTGTCGCCGCGTTTCGGCACCGCGATTTCGACCCGGCGGTCGGCCTTCAGGGTCAGCGCCTCGGCCAGCAGCTCGCACTCGGCCACCTCGTCGCTGAGCAGGACCAGGGGCGGCGGCGGATGGCTGTCGTAGAACTGGCTCAGGAAGGCGGCCAGGATCTCCGCCGACTCGGCCGACTTGTCGTGGCTCGGGAAGTAGGCGCGCGTGCCGTAGTTGCGGCCGCCACGGAAAAAATAGACCTGGACGCAGCTGTGGCCGCCGGCCTCGTGGATCGCCAGCGCATCGGCGTCGCCGATACCCTCGACATTGATGTCCTGGTGCGACTGGACATTGGTCAGGGCGCGGATGCGGTCGCGCCAGCGCGCCGCCTGCTCGAAATCCAGCCGCTCGCTGGCCGCCATCATCTGCTCGCCGAAGCGGGCCTGCACCGCCTGGCTGCGGCCGCTCAGGAAGTCGACCGCGCTCGCCACCTGCTCGGCGTATTGCGCCTCGGTGACATAGCCGACGCAGGGCGCGGTGCAGCGCTTGATCTGGTACTGCAGGCACGGCCGGCTGCGGGTGGCGAAGATCGAATCCGAGCAGTTGCGCAGCAGGAAGGCGCGCTGCAGCGCGGTGATGGTGCGGTTGACCGACCCGGCCGAGGCGAAGGGGCCGAAGAACTGGCCGCTCGGGCCGGTGGCGCCGCGGTGCTTGGCGATGCGCGGGAAAGCGTGGTCGCCCGAGATCATGATGTGCGGGAAGGTCTTGTCGTCCCGCATCACCACGTTGTAGCGGGGCTTCAGCCGCTTGATCAGATTGGCTTCGAGCAGCAGCGCCTCGACCTCGGATCGGGTCACCACGAATTCCATGGCGACCGTGTCGGCGATCATGCGCAACAGGCGCGCCGGCTGCTTGCCGGTCTGGGTATAGGCGAAGACCCGCTTCTTCAGGTTGCGCGCCTTGCCGACATAGAGCGCGTTGCCGGCCTCGTCGAGCATCCGGTAGACGCCAGGCGAGCTGGGCAGGGTGCGCAGATGCGCCTGGATCACGGCGACCCCGTCGGCGACGCTGTGCGCCCGCGCCCTGGTGCGGCCCGCGGGCTTGGGCGGCTCGGGTGGCGGATTGCCGGACGGGAGGTCGGTGACGGTGTCGCTCATGGCGGCAATGTCGGCCGGTCCGGGCGCCGCTTCAAGACCGGATCGTGAACGCACGGGTGAGTCGGCGAGGCGGGGCGATGACGCTTTGGTGATATCCACCGAATCTGTGGATAACATTGTGGGGAACCAGCCCTGACCATGCGGCAACCGAGGCGCCGCCTAAGTGTCATCGACATTGCTCAAAAAATGGGCAAAAATACTAACCAATTGAAAAATATCGAAAAATTCCAAGTCAAGTTGAAACAGAAGCATCACACGCGATGTGCGGCACGGAAAATTGCGGACCTCTCCGATTCGGATTTCGCCTGTGCACAACTTGCGGTCGCAGCGAGGCGGCGAGGCCAGGAAATCCAAGGTCATAGCCGCCATCGCAGAGCCGTGCCCTGTGGCGACCCGGCGCAGGATGGAGGGTTGGCGTTGCTGGCGCGGCGGGCGGCCCGGGTCAAGAGGAATCGATCGAAATTTGGGATAATTTCGGTGCGATGCCGGTTCATTCCATCGGCACGATGCCCCGGCTGGGCTGGGCCCAGCCGAGATGTTCGCCGCCGTCCAGCGCGATCATCTGCCCGGTCATCGCCGGTGCCGACAGGATGAAGCGGATGGTGTCGCAGATCTCCTGCGGCGCGGTCGGACGGCGCAGCGGCACGGCATCCCACTGCCTGGCGAAATGCTCCTCGCTCTGGCGGTCGCTCTTCAGCGTCGGGCCGGGGCCGATGCCGTTGACCCGGATCTTCGGCGCCAGCGCCTGGGCCAAGGTGCGGGTCAGGGTCCACAGCCCGATCTTGGCCACGGTGTATGACAGGAAATAAGGGGTAGGGTTCCACACCCGCTGGTCGAGCATGTTGACGACGTTCCCCGGCCAGTCCGCCGGCAACTGCCGCGCCAGCGCCTGGGTCAGCACCAGGGGCGCGCGCAGATTGGTCTCGAGATGCTCGTCCCAGCTCGCCCGCGTCGCCGTCGTCACCGTGTCCATGCGGAAGGCCGAGGCGTTGTTGACCAGCAGCGACACCGGGCCGCCGAGGCCCTCGGCCGCCTGCGGGATGACGCCCTCGACCTGGGCCTCGTCGGTCAGGTCGGCGCGGATCGCCAAGCCCCGCGTCCCGGTCGCCTCGATGTCGCGCACCGTCTGCGCCGCCTCCTCGGCGGAGCTGTGCCAGGTGATCGCCACCCGCCAACCATGTCGGGCGAGGTCGAGCGCGATCGCCCGGCCGATCCGCTTGGCGGCGCCGGTGACCACGGCAACTCGCGGCTCGGCCTTGCCGGTGGGAGGCAGGGGACGTTCGGCAGGGCTCATCGGCTCACGGTCCCTTGCGGCGCCGGCCGCCCTTGCGCGGCCTCTCGGTCGGCTTGGCGATCGAGAGCGGCACGCCCTCCAGCGCCGCGGCATGGCCATGCGAGCCAACACGGGCATGAACGATGATGCCGGCGCCCCCATCTCCCGACCCGCCGTTGAGGCCCATATCGGCCGCCTCCAGCCGGCGCAGCTCGTCGCGGATCCGGGCGGCCTCCTCGAACTCCAGATTGGCGGCGGCCTCGCGCATCCGCTTCTCCAGATCGCCGATATGCTCCTTCAGCGACTTGCCGGTCAGATGCTTGGCGCCGCTGTCGCCGGTCGAGACGGTGACCCGGTCGCCGCGCTCGTAGACGCTGTCGAGGATGTCGCCGATCTGCTTCTTGATGCTCTCCGGCGTGATGCCGTGGGCGGCGTTGTAGATCTGCTGCTTCTCGCGCCGCCGGTTGGTCTCCTCCAGCGCCGCGGTCATGCTGCCGGTCATGGTGTCGGCGTAGAGGATGGCGCGGCCCTCGATGTTGCGGGCGGCGCGGCCGATGGTCTGGATCAGCGAGGTGCGGCTGCGCAGGAAGCCTTCCTTGTCGGCGTCGAGGATGGCGACCAGTCCGACCTCGGGCAGGTCCAGCCCCTCGCGCAGCAGGTTGATGCCGACCAGCACGTCGAACACGCCCAGCCGCAGGTCGCGGATGATCTCGATCCGCTCCAGCGTCTCGACGTCGGAATGCAGGTAGCGGACCTTGATGCCCGCCTCGGTCATGTATTCGGTCAGCGCCTCGGCCATCTTCTTGGTCAGGGTGGTGACCAGGGTGCGCAGGCCGCGGGCGATGCCCTCGCGGCATTCGGCCATGACGTCGTCGACCTGGGTGGCGGTCGGCCGGATCAGGACGATCGGGTCGATCAGCCCGGTCGGGCGCACCACCTGCTCGGCGAAGACGCCGCCGGTCCGCTCCATCTCCCAGGGGCCGGGGGTGGCGGAGACGAAGACGCTCTGCGGCCGCATCGCATCCCATTCCTCGAACTTCAGCGGCCGGTTGTCGCGGCAGGAGGGCAGGCGGAAGCCGTACTCGGCCAGGATGTCCTTGCGCGCCCGGTCGCCGCGGTACATGCCGCCGACCTGCGGCACCATGACATGGCTCTCATCGACGACCAGCAGCGCGTCCTCGGGCAGGTACTCGAACAGGGTCGGCGGCGGATCGCCCGGCGCCCGCCCGGTCAGGTAGCGGGAATAGTTCTCGATGCCGGCGCAACTGCCGGTCGCCTCCATCATCTCCAGGTCGAACTGGGTGCGCTGCTCCAGCCGCTGCGCCTCCAGCAGCTTGCCGGTGGCGTTGTACTCCTCCAGCCGCTCCTTCAGCTCGACCCGGATGCCCTTGATCGCCTGCAGCAGGGTCGGCTTCGGCGTGACGTAGTGGCTGTTGGCATAGATCCGCACCTGCTTCAGCGCGGCGAACTTCTCGCCGGTCAGCGGGTCGAACTCATGGATCGAATCGATCTCGTCGCCGAAGAAGGAGATGCGCCAGGCGCGGTCCTCAAGGTGGGCGGGGAAAATCTCGACCGTGTCGCCGCGCACCCGGAAGGTGCCGCGGGCGAAGGCGGTGTCGTTGCGCCGGTACTGGATGTCGACCAGATGTTTCAGCAGCACCTGCCGGTTCAGCCGCTGCCCGGCCTCCAGCGGGATCGTCATCTCGCTGTAGGATTCGACGTCGCCGATGCCGTAGATGCAGGACACCGAGGCGACGATGATGCAGTCGTGCCGCTCCAGCAGCGCCCGGGTGGCCGCGTGGCGCATCCGGTCGATCTGCTCGTTGATCTGGCTTTCCTTCTCGATATAGGTGTCGGTCCGGGCCACGTAGGCTTCCGGCTGGTAATAGTCGTAGTAGCTGACGAAAAACTCGACCGCGTTCTCCGGAAAGAAGCTCCTGAACTCGCCGTACAGCTGGGCGGCCAGAGTCTTGTTCGGGGCCAGCACCAGGGTCGGGCGCTGCAGCTTCTGGATCACATGCGCCATGGTGAAGGTCTTGCCCGACCCGGTGACGCCGAGCAGCACCTGGTCGCGCTCGCCGCGCTCGATCCCGGCCATCAGCTCGGCGATCGCCTCGGGCTGGTCGCCCGCCGGCTTGTAGTCCGAGACCAGCTTGAACGGGGTCGAACGGTCCTTCTCCGGCAGGGCCGGGCGATGGACGACGACCGGGGAGGTCTCGCCGCGCGGCGAGGCCGGGGTGGGGGAGAGGAGGGGCGCTGAGCTCATGTCGATACTATCGGTCCGGCAGGGACGGAGGGGAAGGGCCGCCGGCGAAGCGGAACGGAAATGCGGCCGGTCTGCGGCGAGTGCACGTCCAAGATGGGATTGGAACACAGAGGGAACAAGGCGTCAAACGGCGGCGCGCGCGCCCTCGGCTCTGGCAAAGGCGAGCAGGCCGGCAGCCAGCACCGCGACCATGGCCGCGTGATAGGCGAGATCGAGCCGCGTCTGCGGGCCCGCTCCCCCGGCGATGGCGGCGATCCCGGCCAGGGTGCCGAGCAGGGCGAAGGCCTGAGCGGTCAGGCCGATCACCCGTGTACGGGAGGGCAGGACCCAACACAGGATCAGCCCGGCCAGCAGCGTGGCGGCGATGACGGTCTCCGCCGTCGCCGCCGCGCCATGGGCATAGCCCGGGAGCATCCAGCCGCGATGCACCAGCGAGGCGAGGGCGAAGGCCAACGCCTCCGCCGCCAGCACCGAGCGGACCAGGCCGGCCGGCGCCGCCATCAGCCCGGCTGCCGGATCGGGCTGAGATGCAGCCCGTCCAGCCTCCAGCCTTCCGCCAGGCGGCGGGCGATCAGGGTCACCCGGAAGCGGCCGTCGGTGCGGTGGTCGCGGAAGCGGCCGGACTGGGCCAGGACGCCGATCGCGACGGCGGTGCCGTCCTGCGCCCGGGTCTCGACCTCCTCGATCACGATCGACTCGTGGACCAGCCCGTCGGCGAAGCGCTGCAGCCAGAGCGCCTTGTCCAGCACGAAGCCGACCGGGCCGACGCCCCGGAACCCGGGCGTCAGCAGCCGGTCGAGCGCGGCAATGTCGGCCTCGCCCTCGGCCCGGGCCCAGTCCTGCCACAAGGTGTCAGCGGTCATCGGTCGGATCCTCCTGGATGGATGGGGAGACATTGGCGGAGAGGTGGCCCAGCAGGCTTCGCAACTGCTCCAGATCCTCGGCGGCGAGGCCGGCGCGCAGTCTCGCGTCATGCGCCTGGGCCGCCTGGCGCAGCCGGTGGAACATCGCTGTGCCGGCCTCGGTCAGGCTGGCGACCTGGGCCCGGCGGTTGCCGGGCGGGCGCTCGCGCCGCACCAGGCCACGCTGCTCCAGCCCGTCGAGGTGATGGGTCAGCGTCGGCCCCTGCACCCCGACGCGCTCCGCCAGCTCGCCATGGCCGAGCGGGCCGTCGCGCATCAGGGACATCAGGACCAGCCAGGTCGGCAGCGAGCCGCCGGCCTCGGCCAACGCATCGTCGAAGGCGCGGCTGACCGCCTTGGCGGTCTGGGCCAGCAGTAGCCCGATCGGAGTTCCGGATGGTCGCATGATCAATATATAGATATCGAATAGTTCGATGTCTATCAAATTCTGTCTAGTGTCGGTCGCTTGACGGCGCCCCACTCGCCTCGTATTCAGCAGGCAGTCACTTAACCGATTGGTTTATTCATCTATGACTTCGGCGAGGCGGCCCAGGTCGGCGCTGGATCGCGATCACCGGCAGGTGCTGGCCGCGCCCGCAAGCTGAAGGTGTCAGGCCGCCAGACGATGCGCCCGGCCGGTCCACAGCGCAGCCAGGCCGGCCTCGACCTCGGCCGGGGAGTCGGTCTGGCACAGCAGCCGGCGGGCCTCGCGCCGGTCCTCGGCGGCGGCCGGCCAGGGCGCTGCCTCGATATAGGCGGCCAGATGCTTGCGGAACACGCGCAGCCCGTGATGGTCGCCGTAGAAGGCCAGCGTCTCGTCGAAATGCTGCAGGGCGACGGCCAGCCGGTCCGCGCCATCCGGCCCGGCGGTGCCCTCGGTCCCCGGCCGGTCCAGCGCCGCCTCGATCGCGGCGGCGATCCACGGCTTGCCGGTGACGCCGCGCCCGACCATCACCCCGTCGGCGCCGGATCGCTCCAGCGCCTCGCGTGCGCTGGCGCCATCGACGATGTCGCCATTGACGATGACCGGCACGGAAACGGCGTCCTTCACCGCCCGCACCGCGGCCCAGTCGGCCRTGCCCTTGTAGAACTGGCAGCGGGTGCGGCCATGCACCGTCACCGCCCGGGCGCCGGCGGCGACGCAGCGGCGGGCGAAATCCGGCGCGTTGCGGCTGAGATCGTCCCAGCCCAGCCGGATCTTGACCGTGACCGGCACGTCGACCGCACCGGCCGCGGCCGCCACCAGCCGCTCGGCCCGGTCCGGGTCGCGCATCATCGCGGAGCCGGACTGCACCCCGGTGACCTCGCGCGCCGGGCAGCCGAAATTCAGGTCGATGATCTGCGCCCCGGCCGCCGCGGCCAGGCGGGCGCCCTCGGCCACCGCGCCGGGCTCGTGGCCGATCAGCTGCACCACCATCAGCGGCAGCCCGTCGCCGACTGCGGCCCGCCGCACCACATCGGGCCGGCCGCGGGCGAATTCGGCGCAGGCCACCATCTCGGTGGCGACATAGGCCGCGCCCAGCCGCGAGGCGGCACGGCGGAACGGCAGGTCGGACACCCCGGTCATCGGAGCGATCCAGACCCGTCCGGGAACCGTGACGGAACCGATGGTCAGGGCTTCAGGCATGGCGCTTATCTAGGCCAGTGGCAGCCCGGCGTAAACCGCCGCGGCCGCAACTCTGTCGGCCGATGTCGATTCCGCGCTTCCCGGAACGACAAGCCTGCATCCACACTGATCGAAGCCGGAAGGAGCCCCCGATGAAGTATCTCTGCCTGGTCTATATGGAGCAGCGGACCCTGGACGCGATGTCGCCCGACGAGTTCAACGCGCTGATCGGGGAATCCCTGGCCAATGACGAGGATCTGCGCCGCCGCGGCCACTACGTCGGCGCCCAGGCGCTGCAGCCGACCAGCGCCGCCACCACCCTGCGGATCCGCGGCGGCCGGCTCTCCACCACCGACGGTCCCTTCGCCGAGACCAAGGAGCATCTGTCCGGCTTCATCATGATCGAGGCGCGAGACCTGAACCAGGCGCTACAGCTCGCCGCCAACATCCCGATGGCGCGGATGGGCAGCATCGAGGTGCGGCCGGTACGGGAGTTCTGTGGCGACCGATGACCGTGGATCCGGCTCGGGCGATGCAACGGACGATCGAGTCCGTCTACCGGGCGGAGTCGCGCCGGGTGCTGGCCACGCTGATCCGCCTGCTCGGCGACTTCACCCTGGCCGAGGAGGCGCTGCACGACGCCTTCCGCGCGGCGGCGGAGCAGTGGCCGCGTGACGGCGTGCCGGCCAATCCCCGCGCCTGGCTGGTCTCCTCCGGCCGGTTCAAGGCGATCGACGGGCTGCGCCGCCGCACCCGGCTGGACGCGGCCCGGGCCGAGCTGGCGAAGCATCTGGAGGAGGCGGAGGACCCGCACGAGCACGAGGCCGAGGCGATCGAGGACGACCAGCTGCGGCTGATCTTCACCTGCTGCCATCCGGCGCTGGCGCCCGAGGCCCGGATGGCGTTGACCCTGCGCGAAATGTGCGGCCTGACCACCGAGGAGATCGCCCAGGCCTTCCTGACCGCGCCGACCACGGTGGCGCAGCGCATCGTCCGGGCCAAGGCGAAGATCCGCGACGCCGGCATCCCCTACCAGGTGCCGCCGAAGGCCGAGCTGCCGGACCGGTTGGACAGCGTGCTGCAGGTCATCTACCTGGTGTTCAACGAAGGCTACCTGGCCACCTCCGGCGCCGACCTGACCCGGCCCGACCTGTCGGGCGAGGCRATCCGCCTGGGCCGGCTGCTGGTCGGGCTGCTGCCGGAGCCGGAGGCGATCGGCCTGCTGGCCCTGATGCTGCTGCAGGATTCCCGCCGCGCCGCCCGCAGTTCCCCGACCGGGGACCTGGTGCTGCTGGCCGACCAGGACCGCGGCCTGTGGAACCGCGGCCAGATCGCGGAGGGAACGGCGCTGGCGCGGCGGGCGCTGGCGGGGCCGGAGATCGGCGGCTATGCGCTGCAGGCGGCGATCGCGGCGGTGCATTCCGAGGCGCCGGACCCCGCCTCGACCGACTGGACCGAGATCGTCGGCCTCTACGATCTGCTGATGCGGGCCGATCCGTCGCCGGTGGTGGCGCTGAACCGGGCGGTGGCGGTGGCGATGCGCGACGGCCCGGCGGCGGGGTTGTCGCTGATTGACGCGATCCTGGCGCATGGCCATCTCGGCGGCTACCGCCTGGCCCACGCCGCCCGCGCCGACCTGCTGCGCCGCCTCGGCCGCACGGCTGAGGCCCGCGCCGCTTATGAGAGGGCGCTGGGCCTGACGCAGCAGGAGTCGGAGCGGAGGTTTTTGCTTCGGAGACTGAAGGAGCTGGGAGAGGGGAGGTGGATATAGGTTAAGTTCGCAGAGAGAACTCGATACAGGATTCCCCAAGCTTGTCGAAGGTACCGAATAAACGATCTGAAGCCGCAAACATCGAAGTTAATTTTTAATTTCCAATAATTGAAGATAAATAATTATCTGTATCCGATTTTATCACATTGATTTTAGAGAAGGTGCCTAATTTAATATTAGGTGCTGGCATGTTAGCTGAATGCTGAGGGAGAATTCTGCAATGGCTTATTGTGTAACGTTCACTATCATAAACAAAACCGCATGGGGGATTTCGTCAAACGAATATGAAACCAGTGCGAATGTAAGTATTCCTATTCGCGATAGCATGTCCGGCGATGGAGCTGGGTTTTGCGTCATTGCTGCCGGAGATGCAGGCTTCAACGGCTATATACAATATAGCATAGATAACGGCAGCTGGGATATGTTTCAAATATCATTTGACTATGGAAATAAAATCTTGAAGCCCGTAATATTAACAAATAATCAGGTATATAGTATTTCTGCCAGTGATGTTGGTTTTGGGGTTGCGGGAAATCTATACGGAACATTTACTATCATCTCTGGTTAGATCGGCTAGGTCGAAAACGACACTGCATTTCTTCCTGTGGTGATAGCGAAGAACATGGTGGCTAGATTGGATTCGCCGAGGCGAATTCAACGCTGTTTCCGAGAGGGCGCTGCTGGGTTCGTCGTCGCGATCCAACCATACGCGGAGCAGGGGAATCATAATCCCTTGGTCGGGGGTCAGACGCCCCAGCTACCATCGAACTTTGGATACCGTCATTGCGAGCGCAGCGAAGCAATCCAGGGTGGCGCGCATCGGTCCCTGGATTGCTTCGTCGGCTTCGCCTCCTCGCAATGACGGCGAGGGAAGGTCAGGCCTGCCTCACACCATCCAATCCGCGTGCTCGATCTGGTCTGGCCGCACGCCGAGCAGGGTCACCCGGGTGCCGTCGTCGAGCTCGACCACCGTGCTCAGCAGGCCCGCCCTGACCGTCACCTCCGCGCCGTCGGCGATGGCCAGCTTGTCCTGGCGGACGTCGAAATCGGTGATCACGTCGCGGCCGTCGCCATGGCCGAAGGCGAAGATGTCGGCGCCGCGGCCCCCGATCAGCAGGTCGTTCCCGCCGCCGCCGGCGATGCGGTCGTTGCCGGCGCCGCCATAGAGCGTGTTGTTGCCCGAATTGCCGATGATCTGGGTGTCGGTGTTGCCGGCCCAGACGATCAGGTCGTGGTCACCCTGCAGCACGACACGTTCGACCGCGTCGTTCGCCTTGACGTTGACCGAGGCGCGGACCTCGTCGAAATCCCCGGTGCCCTTCACGATAGCGAAGTTGAACAGGAAGGTCGGCTTGTCGGCGGTGATGATGTTCGGGTTCTCCGGCGTGCCCGGCGCCGGGATGTGCAGCCGCGCCACCGACGGGTCGTGGTCGCTGACCTGGTCGGCGAAGCCGGCATTGGTGTGGACGATGTCGAACTCCAGCCCGGACCGGTAGACGCCGTCGGTCGCCAGCATGTGGTCGAGCTCCTGGCTCGCGCCCTCGAACACATAGCTCCAGCGCTCCTGCGGCGTCAGCAGCTCGTCGGCCAAATCCTTCAGCACAGGACTGCCGTCGGTGTCGCCGCGCAGCACCTTGAGCGGGTCGTTCCAGGAGAACTCGTTGAGGTCGCCGACCACCATCACCTTGGCGTCCGGGTCGGCCGCCAGCCGGCCGTCGACATAGGCGTTGACGATCGCCGCCTGGGCCTCGCGCTGGTCCTCACCGCCATTCACCGGCGGGTAGGTGTCGCCATAGGTCGGCGAGCTGCCGCCCTTGGAGGTGAAGTGATTGTTCACCAGCGTCACCGTCTCGCCGTTGAAGACGAAATCGGCGGCCAAGGGCAGGCGGCTGGCGGCGAAGGCGTCGCCATCCGACAGGTCGGTGTCGGTCAGCGCCTTGACCGAGCCTTCGGCCAGGTCGACCCGGTCCGGATTGTACAGATAGCCGGTCCGAATGTTGCCGCCGGGCTGGCCGCCCGAGGTGCCGGCCGCCGGCGCCACGTCGACATAGTCGTAGCGTGGTCCGCCATTCGCGACGATGGCCTCGATCAGCACCCGCGCCGTCTCAGCGGCCGAGGTGACGCCGGTGATCTCGGCGCCGTCGCTGTCCTGCACCTCCTGCAGCGCAACGATGTCGGGCGAGCCCATGTTCGAGACGATCTGCTCGGCCAGCCGGTCGAACTTGCCGCTGCCGATATCGTCGTCGACGTTGCTCGGGTTCTTGTCCTGGACCAGGTTGATGTCCTCGACCTTGGGGTCGAGATTCTCCAGGTTGATCGAGCCGACGGTCAGGTGGTCGCGGTCGCCGGCCAGCGCCGTCATCTCCGGCGCCAGCGTGCCGGGGGAGTCGACCGTGACCGGGTTGGTGGCCTGCACCTCGTACCAGCCGAAATTGTAGTTCACCACGCCCTGGACGGTGCCGAACTGGGCCCCGACATTGACGTCCGGCATGAAGCTGCCCAGCAGGTCGTCGTCGATCTGGATCCGCTCCGGCTGCTGGTCGGTCTCGGAGATCATGAGGCCGCCGGCGCCGCTGCGGGTGCCGGTGGCGTGGTCGCCATTGTCAGCCAGCACATAGGCCTCGCCGAAGCCGTTGGTCGGGCCCACCACCACGGGGGTGGGCACGTCGACCAGCATGCCCTCCAGGCTCTCCCAATAGTCGACGCCGTCATGCGCGGGGTCGAAGACGGTGCGGCCGTCATCGTCGATCACTTCGGTCGGCGGGGCATAGCCGCCGGCGCCGATGCTGACCGCGACCGGCACGGTCTGCTGCACGGCCGAGACTTCGACGCTGGCGCCGGTGATCTCGGTAATCGTCAAATTGTGGGACGAGGCGCCGCCGGGCTGGAATTCGGTGACCGAGCCGGTGACGTCGAGGGTGACGCCGAGCTGCACCTCGGCCGGCACGGCGCCGGCGCCGGTGAAGACGAAGACGGCGTCCGAAGTCGCGGTGTTGCCGTCACCCTGGGCGTCCTGGATATAGAAGCCGTTGGCGGCGATGGCGGTGACCACGCCCTGGGTCGCCACCCGGTCGCCCGCGAATTCGGAGCTGTGGCCGGCGCCCTGGATCTCGTAGATCGCGTGGAAGTCGGGCTCGGTCTCGGGCACCGGGGCGTTCTCGGCGCCGGGCGTGTTCAGGGCCTCGCCGGGGACGGGGGTGCCGGCTTGGCCCGGCAGGCCGGCCAGGTCGAAATCGTTGCGGGTCCAGTCGGACGGGCTGCCGGTGTCGGCGCCGTCGGGCAGGCGCGAGGCGCCGCCCACAGTGATGTCGCCGCCGTCGAAGCTCGGGGTCAGCACGGTGGTGCTGTAGAAGCGGTCGCCGCTGCCGCCGTCGTCGATCGCGACGCCATCGCCGATCCGCGCCCAGGGCGTGGCATCGAGCACGCCGTCGTCGTTGGCGTCGAGGTCCTGGCCGGTGCTGCCGCTGTAATTCTCGACCAGCAGCAGGGTGCCGCTGCCATTCTGCAGCAGGTTCGACTGGAAGCCGCTGCTCCAATACCCGTCGGCATCGGTGCTGCCGATCTCGGTGGCGGAGATGATGCGGCCGGTGCCGCCGGCATCGCCCTCGACCTGCACCAGGGTCCAGCCGCTGTAGTCGGCCAGGGCGTCGCCCTTGATCTCGAAATATTCCGAGCTGTCGGTGCCGACATGGTTGGCGACGAATTCGTTGAGCAATGGATCGGCCATGACGAAGTTCCCCCTTCTTCATCCGGCAAGGACCAAATCCCTTGCCGCTCCCGAAACACCTCTTAGGCTGCTTCGGTTGCATCCCCGTGACGGAAGGCCGGCCGCGGATCTGTGCTGCAATGTCAAATCGGTTCGGCCCCGGCCGTGACACGCTCCGCGTGTCCTGGATCGCCCCGAGCCCGCCATGCCCGCCTACACCCACACGCTCGGCCATCAACGGCACCGCTTCGACGATCTGCGCGCGCTGATGGCCTGCGCCTCGCCGCGGCGGTCGGGCGACGAGCTTGCCGGCCTCGCCGCCGGCAGCGACGAGCGCCGGGTGGCGGCCCGCATGGCGTTGGCCGACCTGCCGCTGAAGGCCTTCCTCGACGAGGCGCTGGTGCCCTACGAGGCCGACGAGGTCACCCGGCTGATCCTGGACGGCCACGACGCCGAAGCCTTCCGGCCGGTCGCGCACATGACCGTCGGCGGGTTCCGCGACTGGCTGCTGTCCTACCAGGCCGACACCGCCGCCCTCACGGGCCTGGCACCGGGGCTGACGCCGGAGATGGCGGCCGCGGTCTCGAAGCTGATGCGCAACCAGGACCTGGTCGCGGCGGCGGCGAAATGCACCGTGGTCTCGGCCTTCCGCACCACCGTCGGGCTGCAGGGACGGCTGTCCAGCCGGCTGCAGCCGAACCACCCGACCGACGATCCGGCCGGCGTCGCCGCCGCGATCCTGGACGGGCTGCTGTTCGGCATCGGCGACGCGGTGATCGGCATCAACCCGGCGACCGACAGCGTCCCGGCCTGCATCGCGCTGCTGGAGATGCTGGACGCGATCCGGCAGCGCTTCGGCATCCCGACCCAATCCTGCGTGCTGAGCCACGTCACCACCACGATCGAGGCGATCGGGCGCGGGGCGCCGGTCGACCTGGTGTTCCAGTCGGTCGCCGGGACCGAGGCCGCCAACCGCGGCTTCGGCATCGATCTCGCCTTGTTGGGCGAGGCCCAGGAGGCGGCGCTGTCGCTCGGCCGGGGCACGGTCGGCCGCAACGTCATGTATTTCGAGACCGGGCAGGGGGCCGCCCTGTCGGCCGGCGCCCATCACGGCATCGACCAGCAGACGGTCGAGGTCCGCGCCTATGCCGTCGCCCGGGCCTTCCGGCCCTTCCTCGTCAACACCGTGGTCGGCTTCATCGGCCCCGAATATCTCCACGGCGCCAAGGAGATCATCCGCGCCGGGCTGGAGGACCATTTCTGCGGCAAGCTGCTGGGCCTGCCGATGGGGGTGGATGTCTGCTACACCAACCACGCCGAGGCCGATCAGGACGACATGGATCTCCTGATGACGATGCTGGCGACGGCCGGGGTCAACTTCATGATCGCCGTCCCGGGCGCCGACGACGTCATGCTCGGCTACCAGAGCCTGTCCTTCCACGACGTGCTCGGGCTGCGCCATCTGCTGGGCCGCCGGCCGGCGCCGGAATTCGAGGCCTGGTTGCAGCGCATGGGCATGCTGGACCCGGCCGGGCGGCTGCCGCCCGCCGTGGCGCAGGGCCCGGCGGCCCGGCTGCTGCTGGCGGATGGCGGCGCCCATGTCTGACGCGGTCCGGCCCGACCCCTGGGCGCGGCTGCGGGCCGCGACCCGCGCCCGCATCGGCCTCGGCCGCAGCGGCGACGCGCTGCCGACCGCGGCTCTGCTCGACTTCCAGCTCGCCCATGCCCGCGCCCGCGACGCGGTGCAGGCGGCGCTGGACCTCGACCGGCTGCAGGCCGATCTGGCGCCGCATCCGGTGCTGCGCCTGCACAGCGCGGCGCCGGACCGCGCGACCTATCTGCGGCGCCCGGACCTCGGCCGCCGGCTCGATCCCGCCCAGCGGGACCGGCTCGAAGCCAAGGCAGAGGGCTGGGATATCGCCTTCGTCGTCGCCGACGGGCTGTCGGCCGCCGCGGTGCAGGCCACGGCCGCGCCGCTGATCCGGGCCTGCGCCGCCCGGCTGGCCGGCTGGTCGATCGCGCCGGTGGCGGCGGTGCTGCAGGGTCGGGTGGCGCTGGGCGACGAGGTCGGCGCCGGGCTCGGGGCGCGGCTCGTCGCCGTGCTGATTGGAGAGCGGCCGGGCCTCTCGGTCGCGGCCTCGACCGGCATCTACCTGACCTGGGCGCCGCGGCCGGGACGGCTCGATTCCGAGCGCAACTGCATCTCCAACATCCATGCCGACGGCCTCGGCGTCGCCGCGGCCGCCGACAAGCTGTGCTGGCTCGCCCGCGAAGCGGCCCGGCGCGGCCTGACCGGGGTGACGCTCAAGGACGACGCGCCCGGTCGGCTCGACCACGACACGACAACAGGGGAGAGACTTCACGATGTCGGAACCGAACGCGGGTGAGCTGAAGAAGAGCCTCAGCGGCCTTCATCTCTGGGGCATCGCCGTCGGGCTGGTGATCTCGGGCGAGTATTTCGGCTGGAGCTACGGCTGGGCCGCGGCCGGCACGCTCGGCTTCCTGGTCACCACCATCCTGGTCGCGGCGATGTACACGACCTTCATCTTCAGCTTCACCGAGCTGACCACCGCGATCCCGCATGCCGGCGGCCCCTTCGCCTACAGCTATCGCGCCTTCGGCCCGACCGGCGGCTTCGTCGCGGGCTTCGCCACGCTGATCGAGTTCGTCTTCGCCCCGCCGGCCATCGCACTGGCCATCGGCGCCTATCTCAACGTCCAGTTCCCGGCGCTCGACCCCAAGGTCGCGGCGGTCGGCGCCTATCTCGTGTTCATGGCCCTGAACATCGCCGGCGTCGCCATCGCCGCGACCTTCGAGCTGTTCGTCACCATCCTCGCGATCATCGAGCTGCTGGTGTTCATGGGGGTGGTGCAGCCGGGCTTCTCCTGGAGCAATTTCGCCGCGGCCGGCTGGGCGGGTGAGGGCCGCTTCTCCACGGCCACGATCGGCGGCATCTTCGCCGCCATCCCCTTCGCCATCTGGTTCTTCCTGGCGATCGAGGGTGCGGCCATGGCGGCGGAAGAGGCGAAGGACCCGAAGCGCACCATCCCGCGCGCCTACATCGCCGGGATTCTCACCCTGGTCGTGCTCGCCTTCGGCACCATGATCTTCGCCGGCGGCGTCGGCGACTGGCAGCAGCTCGCCAACATCAACGACCCGCTGCCCCAGGCGATGAAGGCGGTGGTCGGCGAAGCGAGCGGCTGGCTGCACATGCTGGTGTGGATCGGCCTGTTCGGCCTGATCGCCTCCTTCCACGGCATCATCATGGGCTATTCGCGCCAGATCTTCGCCCTGGCCCGGGCCGGCTTCCTGCCCGGTTTCCTGGCCCGGCTGCATCCGCGCCGGCGAACCCCGCACTGGGCGATCCTGGCCGGCGGCGTGGTCGGCATCGCGGCGATCTTCTCCGACCAGCTCGTCACCATCGCCGGCCAGCCGCTGACCGCCAGCATCGTCACCATGTCGGTGTTCGRCGCGATCGTGATGTACATCATGAGCATGGCCAGCCTGCTGCGCCTGCGGCGGGTGGAGCCGGCGCTGGRGCGGCCGTACCGGGCGCCGGTCTATCCGGCCTTCCCGATCGTGGCGCTGGCCCTGGCGCTGGTCGCGCTGGCGGCGATGATCTGGTTCAACCGCGAGGTCTTCGCTGTCTTCTTCGGCCTGTTCGTCCTGGGCTGGGGCATCTGGCGGCTGACCGCCGGCCGCCGGACCGGCGAGCTGGACGGGCTGGCCGCCCCGGTCGGGGAGGCAGGGACGGCCGGCGGCTGAGACGCCCGCGGGTCGGTGGCACGGCGTTTGCGTTGCCGTGGCACGACCTGCGAAAGGCGTCGACCATGGCCGGAACCGGTTCAAACCACAGGCAGATCCGCCGTGCGGCCACGGCGGACTGCCCCTCTATTGTGCAGCGCAACATATTGGCCGCCGCGGCATCCGGACTGACCGGCTTCGTCCGCGCCCAGGGCGGCCGGCCGGAGGTGGTGCTGTCGCGCGTCGGCATCGCCGACGAGGTGCTGGGCCGGCCGGACGTGGCGCTCGACCTCACCGCCTATGTGGCGATGATGGAGGAGGCGGCACGGGAGACCCGCAACGACAATTTCGGCCTCTGGTTCGGCCAGCAGTTCCGGCCCGAGGCGCTGGGGCTGATCGGCGGCATCGCCCTGGCCTCGCCGCGGCTCGGCGCTGCCGTCGACAACCTGGCCCGGCTGTTCCCGCTGCACCAGCAGGCGACCGGGACCCGGCTGGTGCGGGAGGACGGGCTGCTGCGCCTGGAATACCGGATCCGCGATGGCGGCATCCTGGCGCGCCGCCAGGATGCCGAGCTGACCATGGGCATGTTCGCCAATGTCTTCCGCGCCTGCCTCGGCCGCGGCTGGGCGCCGGAGGAGGTGCAGTTCGAGCATGCCCGGCCGGAGGCGTGGCGCGAGCACGAGGCCGCCTTCGGCGCCCCGGCGCATTTCGGCCAGCGCACCAACGCCCTGGTGTTCCGCGACCGGCAGCTCGACCGGCCGATGCCGGCCGGCGATGCGGCGGCGCTGGCCCGGCTGACGGCGGAGCTGCGGCGGATCACCGGCGGCGCCGCCGCGCCCAGGTTCATCGACCAGGTGCGGGACGAGATCCGGGCCCGGCTGCCGGAGGGCTGCCCCTATGCCGAGGCGGTCGCCGAGACGCTCGGCCTGGCCCGCTGGACGCTGCAGCGCCGCCTCGGCGACTACGGCGTCTCCTTCTCCGATCTGGTGGACCGGGTCCGGCGCGATCTCGCCGGCCTGTATCTGCGCCAACCGCACCTGCCGGTCGGCGACATCGCCTTCCTACTCGGCTACTCCGAGATCAGCGCCTTCAGCCGCGCCTGCCGCCAATGGCATGGCGTCTCTCCGGCGCGGATGCGTCAGGTGCTGCTGGGCGGGGAGGGGTAGCGCTCAGGGCTTTGTCGGGTCGGGCACGGTGATGCTGCCGTCGGCGATGGCGCGGCGGGCGGTCTCGACCGCCTCCTCCATCTCCGGGCTGACCAGCGGCCGGTTGTTGTCGTCGACGGCCCAGCCGACCGCATGCTCGCGCACGCCCAGCGTGACCAGGCCGGCCTTCCAGGTGCCGGCCCGCATGTCGTCCAGCGAGCGCAGCACGGCGATGTCGACCCGCTTCAGCATCGAGGTCAGGATGGTGCCGGGAACCAAGCCGTTCTGGTTGCTGTCGACGCCGATCGCCAGCTTCTCCGCCTCGCGCGCCGCCTGGAACACCCCGAGATTGGCCTCGCCGGCGACGGCGAAGAGGACGTCGGCGCCGCGCCCGATCAGGCCCTGCGCGACCTGGGCCGCCCGATCCCGGTCGCGGAAGGCGGCGGCGTCGGTGCCGATATAGTCGACCAGGGTGGTGATCTCGGGCCGCGTCGCCCGGGCGCCGGCGGCATAGCCATTGGCGAATTTCTGCATCAGCGGGATGTCGGCGGCGCCGACGAAGCCGATCGTGCCGGATTTCGAAGCCAGCGCCGCCAGCACGCCCACCAGATAGGCGCCCTCCTGCTCGCGGAACACGATCGAGCGGATGTTCGGCCCCTCGGCGACGCCGTCGACCAGGACGAAGCGGGTCTCCGGATGCGTCGCCGCGGCGACCTGCACGGCATCGGCGTAGTAGAAGCCGACGGCGATGATCAGGTTGGCGCCCTGCCGCACCATGCCGTCCGCTGCCGCGGCGAACCCGTCGACCGACTGCAGCTCGGCCTCGAGATAGGCCTCGCCGGTCTCGTTGCGGAAGAATTCCAGCGCGTGCACCGCGCCTTCGTTGAAGCCGCCGTCCCGCTTGTCGCCAAGCGCATAGACGACGCCCGGCTTGACCGGCACCTCCTCGTTGCTGCCGCGCATCATGCTGTCCGGATCGGCGGCGGCGGCGCTCACGGAGAATCCGGCCACGGCCAAGCTGATGCCGGCGAGAAGGGTGCGACGGTCGAGGATCATTTCCGTCTCCGGACGGCAAGGCGGCGATGCGGGCATCGGGCGGCCCGCGGCCCCGGAAATGGACGTGTTAAGCTTCGGTTACAAGAGCGCGCTCTGCAACGGTCGTCTGCCGCGAGGGCGGGGAGAAGTGGCCGGATCAGGCCGGCCGGTCCTTCAGCGCCACCAGGCGAATGCCGGCCTGCTCCAGCCGCTCGCGGATGCGGCGGGCGATGCCGACCGCGCCCGGCGTGTCGCCATGGACGCAGACGGTGTCGACCGGCACCGGGATGCGCTTGCCGCTGCGGCTGGTGACCGCCTGCTCCTCGACCATGCGCAGCACCCGCTCGGCCGCGATCTCGGGGTCGTGGATCACCGAGCCGGCGATCTTGCGCGAGGTCAGGGTGGCGTCGTCCTCATAGGTGCGGTCGGCGAAGACCTCGCGCACCACCGGCAGGCCCAACTCCACCGCCGCGCGCTCCAGCGCCGTGCCGGGCAGCACCATATAGGCCAGGGTCGGATCGACCGACTTGATGGCGCGGCCGATCGCCAGCGCCACCGCATCCTCGACCATCGCCACATTGCTCAGCGCGCCATGCGCCTTGACGTGGGTGATGCGGTGGCCGACCGCCTTGGCCATGCCCTGGATGGCGCCGATCTGGTAGACCACCTGGGCCTCCAGCTCCTCCGGCGTCTCGCCCTTGATCACCCGGCGGCCGAAGCCCCAGAGGTCGAGGAAGCCGGGATGGGCGCCGACGCCGATGCCGCGGTCGCGCGCCAGCGTCAGGGTCCGCCGCATCACGATCGGGTCGCCGGCATGGAAGCCGCAGGCGACATTGGCCGAGGTCACGATCTCCAGCATCGCCGCATCGTCGCCCATCTCCCAGGCGCCGAAGCCTTCGCCCATGTCGCAGTTCAGATCGACGCTCGCCATGATCTCTTTCCCGGAACGGCCTTGCGCTTGATGATTCCTATATGAACCTCGCCGCCGGCGACGGCAATCGTCGCCCCGCGCCGCGCATTCGTGCTATTCAGACTCAGCAAGAACCCAGCAGGGGACGCCCATATGGCGGTGGGGACGAGCGGGCGACGGGTGTTTGAACTCGTCTTGATCAAGCCGTCGCATTACGACGACGACGGCTATGTCATCCAATGGCTGCGGTCGGCGATTCCGTCGAACACGCTGGCGGTGCTGTACGGCCTCGCCAGCGACTGTTCCGAGCGCCGGATCCTCGGCCCGGATGTCGAGATCGCCATCACCGCGATCGACGAGACCAACACCCGGGTGCGCCCGGACGCGATCATTCGGCGGATCCGGCGCTCCGGATCGGGCATGGTGGCGCTGGTCGGGGTGCAGTCGAACCAGTTCCCGCGGGCGGTCGACATCG
The DNA here is from genome assembly GCF_052113205.1 of Inquilinus sp. YAF38. Taxonomy (NCBI): domain Bacteria; kingdom Pseudomonadati; phylum Pseudomonadota; class Alphaproteobacteria; order Rhodospirillales; family Rhodospirillaceae; genus Inquilinus; species Inquilinus sp. YAF38. The sequence continues at coordinate 92,364 of NZ_JBFRCU010000010.1, forward strand.
CCAAGCCGCTGCGGGCGGCGGGGATCCAGGTCGGCATYGGCGGCTTCCACGTCTCCGGCACCATCGCCATGCTGCCCGGCCTGCAGCCGGAGGTGGCGGAAGCGCAGGCGATGGGCATCTCGCTGTTCGCCGGCGAGGCCGAGGGGCGGCTCGACGAGGTGCTGGTCGACGCTTTCGCCAACCGGCTCAAGCCGCTCTACAACTTCATGGACGATTTGCCGAACATCGAAGGCGTGCCGATGCCGGTGCTGCCGATCGCGCGGGTGCGCCGCACCGCCGGCCAGCACACCAGCTTCGACGCCGGCCGTGGCTGCCCGTTCCAATGCTCGTTCTGCACCATCATCAACGTCCAGGGCCGCAAGTCGCGCCGCCGGTCGCCCGACGATGTCGAACGGATCATCCGCGAGAATGTGAAGAGCGGCATCAGCCGCTTCTTCATCACCGACGACAATTTCGCGCGCAACAAGGACTGGGAGCCGATCTTCGACCGGCTGATCGAGCTGCGCGAGCGGGAGAAGCTGTCTTTCCGCATGATCATCCAGGTCGACACCATGTGCCACCGCATCCCGCACTTCATCGAGAAGGCGGGCCGGGCAGGGGTGACCCGGGTGTTCATCGGACTGGAGAACATCAACCCGGACAGCCTCGTCGGCGCCAAGAAGCGGCAGAACAAGATCACCGAATACCGCAAGATGCTGCTGGCCTGGAAGGCGGTCGGCGCCATGACCTATGCCGGCTACATCCTGGGCTTCCCGACCGACACGCCGGAATCGATCGTCCGCGACATCGGCATCATCCAGCGCGAGCTGCCGGTCGACCTGCTGGAGTTCTTCTTCCTGACGCCGCTGCCGGGGTCGGAGGACCACAAGAACCTGTTCCACGCCGGCATCGCGATGGATCCGGACCTGAACCGCTACGACCTGAACCACGTCACCACCGGCCACGCGATGATGTCGCGCGAGGAGTGGCAGCGGGCCTACAAGCTGGCCTGGCAAACCTACTATTCGCCGGAGCATATGGAGACGGTGATGCGCCGCGCGGCGGCGACCGGCATCAGCGTCGGCAAGATCCTGTTCCTGCTGCTGTGGTTCACCACCTGCATCAATGTCGAGGGGCTGCACCCGCTGGAGGGCGGCTATCTGCGCCGCAAGGTGCGGACCGACCGCCGCCCCGGCCTGCCGCACGAGGCGGCCGTGCCGTTCTATCTCCGCTATGCCGGCGAGACCGTGGCCAAGCACTGGGCCATGGCGCGGCTGTGGTGGCGCTTCAACCAGGTCCGCCGCCGGATCAAGGCCGACCCGAACCGCAAGGCCTATCACGACCTGGCGCTGACGCCGGTCAGCGAGGAAGAGCTCGACACGCTGGAGATGTTCTCGGTGACGCAGGGCGCCCGCGCCGCCGCGGCCCGGGCGCACACCAAGCCGGTGCCGCAGCCGCAGGGCGCCACCGCGGCGGAGTGATCGGGTTCTGATCCGGGCGGCGGGCGATGGGCTCCGGCCCATCTCCGTTGATCCGGTCTCTGGCATCTCTCCTCGTCATGGCGAGGAGCGAAGCGACGTGGCCATCCAGGGAGCGGTGCGGCTGGATGGCCACGCCCCTTTGGGGCTCGCCATGACGAGTCATTATTTCAAGCGGCTGGTATAAGGGGCAAAGTTCAGGCCAGTAATGCCAGAATTCGCGAAATCGTGACATAATCATTACAATTTTCCTGTTGAGATTGTAATCCTTTTGCCATAGACAAGTTGCAAGACTGCAAGATCTGGTGCTCCAGAACTCCAGGGAACGCCGCCCTGCCTGCGATCGATGGTCTGTTCGGTCGTCGGTCGGACTTGTATTCAGGAGAGGCCGATGACTGGAATTTCCGGACTCCCAGGCCGCTGGCCTTTGCTGTCGGACCGGTACAAGCAGAACGCATCCGTCACGCTCTGGAACCAGGCCCTAAACCGGGCGAAGGGACCCGGAACGATCGTCCCGGCCACCAACGCGGCGCCGAGGGACGAGCCGCTGGAACAGCTCGACGGCAGCAACCCGGCGAACAAGAGCGTCGACGGCCAGGTCACCTATCAGGCGCAGCGGGGCGATAATCTCACCGAGATTGCCCGGCAGCTGGGCTACGGCAAGGACCTTGATCCCGCTGTGGCGCAGCGCTTTGGCTTCGACAAGACCAAGGACACCGCCGAGCAGTACGCGGCGCTGCTGGCCAAGTTCAATCCCGAGCTGGGCGACAACCCGGACGGCCTGCCCGAGACCCATGTCATCACCGTGCTCAGCGACGAGCGGGTGCAGCGGCTGCAGCAGATCTCGACGATCGCGGGCGGCGCGAAGTCAGTCGAGGACCTGCCCCAGGCCAAGCGGACCGAGCTGCAGGATCTGATCGACGCGGATCTCGCCCCGATCGGCGGGACGATGGACCAGAAGGACTTCGACGCGACGCGCAAAGAGCGCGCTGCCTATCTGCGCGCCGTGCTGCCGCAGATGAAGGGCCTCGGGGAGTTGGTCGAGTCCCGGGCCGAGGATTTCGGCCTGCACATGGACGGGCTGTTCTCCGGCCTGCGCGACAGCGCCGCCCAAGGCCAGAAGACCGGCGACTGGAGCGCGTTCCAGACCGACGTGGCGGAGGCGCTGCGGCGCCGGATCAATCCGCCCCCGCCCGCCCAGACCCCGGAGTTCGATGCGGATCAGGCGGCCGCCGACTTCATCGCCGAGCTGTCTTTCTACGGTCCGATGGACCCCAAGACGCTCAAGGTCGATGCGGGCTATCTGAAGGCGATCCAGGCGGCGCAACACCAGGTGATGGTGACCGATCCGGCCAAGCAGGTGACCGACGGCGCCTCGCTGGAGCTGACCCTGACCGGCGTCCCGGCCGAACGCGCCGACCAGATCCTGGTCGAGCTGTCGAAGCTGCCGGCGACGGGAAAGTATCGGGACGAGGAGAACCCGCCGGCCTCGCGACTGGCCGAGATCGTCTATCCGCTGCGCAAGCTGTCGTCCAAGGGGACCGTCTCGGACGAGGCGAAGAAGCTGATCGGCAACCTGAACGTCGTCGCCACCCAGGCGGGCGCCTCCGCCCCCATCGACGGCAAAGGCCGCATGCAGGTCAGCGACGGCGTCTCGCAGCTCGCGGCGCTGATGGCCGAGGCGAACACCGGCGGTCTCGACCGCAAGGCGCCCTATGCCCATGCCGGCGACCTGACGCTGCGCACCGCCATCACCGACAGCATCGCCCAGGGCGACGGCGCGACCCTGGCGGTCGCCATGGCGGCGCATTATGCGGACGAAGGCTGGGCCAAGGCCGCAGACAACATGCTCCACACCGTAGCCTTCGGCGTGGAGCGGCTCACGCCGGAGGCGCGGGGCGCGACCGAGGCATACGGGCGCCTGATCGGCGATCCGCAATGGGCCGGCAGCTATCTGGAGGGGCTGCGGGACGACAAGGAGCTCGCCGGCGCGGTCCAGACCGTCCAGAACGGCAAGCTGAAGGGCAATCCGGAGCAGGTCGCCAAGTTCGAGCGCCTGTTCGCCGGCGCCATGTCGACGGACGCGATCCTGCAGGCGCTGCCGGCGTCCCTGCGCAACCTGAAGGGCGACAACCTCGGCGGCTATGACCGGCTGAAGGGCGCCCAGGGGGATCTGCGCCACCTGCTGGTCGGCAACAAGGACGATGGCGACGACGCGCCGCCGCCGATGGTCCAGGTCGCCATGGCGGGGATGCCGGCGCCGCCGAAGACCCTGACGCTGGCGGAGGTGGAGCGGCAACTGCAGCAGTCGCCCGAATTCAAGCAATACGAGACGCTGTATCGCAACATCTCCGACCCCGAATTCGACGCGGTGTTCGGCGACGCGCTGGACACCTACGACAAGATCCAGCGGCAACTCGCCGACCCGAAGGCGAAGATCATCGAGCTGCCGCCCGGGATGACCTCGCTGCCGCCGACCGTGACGGAGGTGCTGGACGGGCTGAAGGGCAAGGACCGGCCAGCGGCGCTGGATGCCCTGCGCGACAAGCCGGCCCAGGGGGCGGCGCTGCTGATGACGCTGGACGTGCTGGAGAACGGCCAGCCCAACGGTCCCAGCGGCGGTTTCCTGTCGCGCGAGATCAAGAACTCGAGCCTGCTGCTGTCCACCGTGATGGCGCCGTCATCGCCGATCGCGCAGGCCGTCGCCAACCGCGCGAATGGCGGCGCCAACGGCGAGGCGGCGCCGCGGGACGGGCTGCTGGGCAGCCGAGCCGCGGCGATTCCCGTGGCGGGGGTCAGCGGCGCGCTGAACATCTGGGGCGTTCGCGAATTCCTGGCGTCCGACCGTCCCGACGACAAGGCCTGGGCCGGGGTCTTCGGCCTGCTGGCGGGCATGGACGTGGCGCGCGGGACCGCGGCCGGCATCCAGAGCCTTCTGATCCCGCAGGGGCGGCACGTTCGGCCGGCCACCGGGCTGCCCAGCCTGTTCAACCAGGGTGGACGGCTGGATCGCATGACCCGGTTCGGCTATGTCGGCGGGCCGGGGCTCTATCGCACCCTGGGCACCGCGTCCTCGGTCCTCACCGTCGGCGTCGCCGCCTGGACGGCGAGCATCGAATTCTCCAACGGCAACGTCCTGGGAGGGACCGTCTGGACGTCGATGGGCCTCGCATCCGGCGTCGAGGCCGGCCTCGTCCTCGCGGGCTCGTCCTGGGCCGGGCCGGTGGGGTGGGTCGCCGCCGGGGTCTGGCTGGTCGGGGCCAGCATCCTGCACTGGCAGTCCAGCGAGAAGCAGCGCCGGTATTTCGAGGGCGACACGCGGGCGATCCTGGCGAATCTGAACCCGCCGGTGGACCCTGAGCGGGCCGAGATCCTGGCTGAGGGCCGGGACGATTTCGGCGCCTCCGACAAGGCGAAGGGACGGCCGCTGTTCCCGCTGCTCGAGCAGCTGGCCGAGTATCGCGGCTACGACACGCCGGCGGAGAAGAAGGAATTCTTCGACTATATCCTGTACAACACGGCGGCGCTGCCCAACGACAAACTACGTGAGCTGGCAGAGCGGACCACGAGCTCGATGCTCATCAATCTCGACGACGACAGCTACATGGTCGACAGCAAGGTGGCCACCGGCTACAGCGCGAACCCCATCACGATCGCGCAGCTGAGCGACTGGATCGACGGCGTCAAGCAGCACGATATCGGCTCGACCAATCCCGGCATCAGGCTGCCGCCGCGCCGCAACTGACCGGCCGCTGACGGGGCGGGCTCAGACCGCGACCTCCGGCGTGTCCGCCGCCTTGAGCTCCAGCGCGGCCTTCAGCAGCGCCTGGGTGTAGGGGTGCTGCGGCGCCTCGAAGATCTGCACCGCCGAGCCGTGCTCGACCACCTTGCCGTTCTTCATCACGATCACCTCGTCCGACAAAGCCCGGACCACCTTCAGGTCGTGGCTGATGAACAGATAGGCCAGGCGGTGCTTCTCCTGCAGGCCGCGCAGCAGGTCGACGATCTGGGCCTGCACCGACATGTCCAGCGCCGAGGTCGGCTCGTCCAGCACCACGAATTTCGGCTTCAGCACCATGGCCCGGGCGATGGCGATGCGCTGGCGCTGGCCGCCGGAGAATTCATGCGGGTAGCGGTGCCGGCTGGCGGGGTCCAGCCCGACCTCCTCCAGCGCCGCCACGATCATGCGCTCGCGCTCGGCCGAGGAGCCGCCGATGCGGTGCACCTGCAGCCCTTCCTCGATGATCTCGGAGATCGACATGCGCGGGCTGAGCGAGCCATAGGGGTCCTGGAAGACGATCTGCATCTCCCGCCGCAGCGGGCGCATGTCGCGGAACTGCAGGCCCTGCAGCTCGCGCTCGCCGTAGCGGATCGACCCCTTGCTCGAGATCAGGCGCAGCAGCGCCAGCCCCAGCGTGGTCTTGCCTGACCCGCTCTCGCCGACCACGCCGACCGTATGGCCCTCGCGCACGGTGACGTCGATGCCGTCCACCGCCTTGACATGGTCGACCGTGCGGCGCAGCACGCCGGCCTTGATCGGGAACCAGACCTTGATCTCGCTGGCCTCGACCACGGTGCGGGCATCGGCCGGCGGCGGCGCCGGGTCGCCCTTGGGTTCGGAGGCCAGCAGCCGCTGGGTGTAGGGGTGCTGCGGCGCGGTGAACACGGCCTCGGTCTCGCCCGCCTCGACGATCTCGCCCTTGTTCATGACGCAGACCCGGTCCGCCATCTTGCGGACCACGCCCAGGTCGTGGGTGATCAGCAGAATCGCCATGCCGAAGCGGCGCTGCAGGCTCTGCATCAGCTCCAGGATCTGGGCCTGGATGGTGACGTCCAGCGCCRTGGTCGGCTCGTCGGCGATCAGGATGTCGGGCTCGTTCGCCAGCGCCATGGCGATCATCACCCGCTGGCGCTGGCCGCCCGACAGCTCGTGCGGATAGGCGTTCAGGCGCTGCTCCGGGTTCGGCAGGCCGACCAGGAGCAGCAGCTCCAGCACTCGGGCGCGAGCCTGCGCCTTGCCCATGCCCTTGTGCACCGACAGCACCTCGCCGACCTGCTTCTCGATCGTGTGCAGCGGGTTCAGCGAGGTCATCGGCTCCTGGAACACCATGGCGATCTTGTTGCCGCGGACCTGGCGCAGCACCTTCTCCGGCGCGCCGAGCAGCTCCTGGCCGCGATAGCGAATGCTGCCCTTGGGGTGCCGGGCGCTGGGATAGGGCAGCAGCTGCAGCACCGACAGCGCGGTGACCGACTTGCCCGAGCCGCTCTCGCCGACCAGCGCCAGGGTCTCGCCGCGGTCGAGATGCAGCGACACGCCCTTCACCGCCGGCACGGCGCCGCCGGGCACCCGGAACTCCACCGCCAGGTCGCGGATCTCGAGCAGCCTTTCGCCGGAGGTCGGGGTGTCGGTCATGGCGAGACCTTCTCGGCGGGGCCGCCCCAAACCGTCATTGCGAGGAGGCGCAGCCGACGAAGCAATCCAGGGGCCGATGCGTGCGGCCCTGGATTGCTTCGCTGCGCTCGCAATGACGGAATTGAAGGCCTGAGGAGGGCGTTCATGGCGTCTGGGCCTTGGAGTCGGTCACGGGGTCGGCGGCGGGCCGTGAAGCGCCGGCCGCCAGGGTCTTGCGCGGGTCGAAGGCGTCGCGCAGCGCCTCGCCCATGAAGACGAGCAGGCTGAGCAGGATCGCCAGCGAGAAGAAGGCGGTGAAGCCGAGCCACGGCGCCTGCAGGTTGGCCTTGCCCTGGCTGACCAGCTCGCCGAGCGAGGGCGACCCGGGCGGCAGGCCGAGGCCGAGGAAGTCCAGCCCGGTCAGCAGGCCGATGCTGCCGGTCAGGTTGAACGGCAGGAAGGTGATGGTGGCGACCACGGCGTTGGGCAGCACATGCTTCCACATGATCACCCGGTCCGGCTGGCCCAGCGCCCGCGCGGCGCGGACATAGTCCAGGTTGCGGGCGCGCAGGAACTCCGCCCGCACCACGCTGACCAGGCTCATCCACTCGAACAGCAGCATGATGAACAAGAGCGTCCAGAAGCCCGGCACGAAGAAGGACGACATGATGATCAGCAGGTACAGCTGCGGCATGCCGGACCAGATCTCGATCACCCGCTGGAAGATCAGGTCGGTCCAGCCGGCGAAATAGCCCTGGATCGCGCCGGCGAAGACACCGATGACCGACGCGATCGCGGTCAGGGTCAGGCCGAACAGGATCGAGATGCGCAGGCCGTAGATCAGCCGGGCCAGCACGTCGCGGCCCTGGTCGTCGGTGCCCAGCCAGTTCACCGCCGAGGGCGGGGAGGGGGCGGGCTGGTCCAGGTCGTAATTGATGGTGCGGTAGGAGAACGGGATCAGGGGCCAGACCGCCCAGCCCTTGGCGCTGATCAGGTCGCGCACGAACGGGTCGCGGTAATCCGCCTCGGTCTCGAACTCGCCGCCGAACGCCGTCTCCGGATAGGTCGCCAGCACCGGCACGTAGTAGTGGCCGTCATACTTGACCAGCAGCGGCCGGTCATTGGCGATGAACTCGGCGAACAGGGTCACCAGGAACACCGCCAGGAACAGATACAGCGCGATCAGCCCGCGCCGGTTGGCGCGGAAATTGGCGATGCGCCGGGCGGTGATCGGCCGAATGCGGATACCGAGGAAACGCGGATGGCCGAAGTCCTGGCCGCGGGACGCCACCGCCTCAGACATTGCGGGCCTCGAAGTCGATCCGCGGGTCGATCAGCGTGTAGGTCACGTCCTGCACCAGCTTCATCACCAGGCCGAGCAGGGTGAAGACGTAGAGCGTGGCGAACACCACCGGGTAGTCGCGCTGGATCGCCGCCTCGTAGCCGAGCAGGCCGAGCCCGTCGAGCGAGAAGATCACCTCGATGAACAGCGATCCGGTGAACAGCACGCCGATGAAGGCGGCGGGGAAGCCGGCGATCACGATCAGCATGGCGTTGCGGAAGATGTGGCCGTACAGCACGCGCCGCTCGGTCAGCCCCTTGGCCCGCGCGGTCAGCACGTACATCTTGCCGAGCTCGTCCATGAACGAGTTCTTGGTCAGCATGGTCAGGGTGGCGAAGCCGCTGATCACCATGGCGGTGATCGGCAGCACCATGTGCCAAAGATAGTCGAGGATCTGCTGGTACCATGGCATTGCGGACCAGCCGTCGGAAACCAGGCCGCGCAGCGGGAACCAGGCGAAGTAGCGGCCGCCGGCGAAGGTCACGATCAGCAGCATGGCGAACAGGAAGCTGGGGATCGCATAGCCGACGACGACCACGCCGGAGGTCCAGATGTCGAAGCGCGAGCCGTCCCTGACCGCCTTGCGGATGCCAAGCGGGATCGAGATCAGATAGACCAGCAGCGTGGTCCACACGCCGAGCGAGATCGACACCGGCAGCTTCGACACGACGAGATCGAGCACCCGCGCGCTCTTGAAGTAGCTGCGGCCAAAATCGAAGTTCAGATAGTCGTGGATCATCAGCCAGAAGCGCTCGAGCGGCGGCTTGTCGAAGCCGAACTGCTTCTCGATCTCGGCGATGAATTTCGGATCCAGGCCCTGGGCGCCGCGGTACTTGCTGGACGCGGCGTTGCTGCCGCCGAGCTGGGAGTTATCCGCCGGTCGGCCGAAATCACCGCCTCCGCCGCCGCTGATCCGGCTGGTGGCGTCGGTGGCGGTGCCCTGTAACTGCGCGATCATCTGCTCGACCGGGCCGCCGGGGGCGAACTGCACGATGACGAAATTGACCACCATGATCCCGAACAGGGTCGGGATGRTCAGCAGCAGGCGCCGGATGATATAGGCGAGCATCGGTCAGGCTTCACTCCGGCAATAGGCCGGCAGGGTGCAACTTTCATTGTCATTGCCGGGCTTGACCCGGCAATCCAGGGGCCACCCGGAGCGGCATCGACATTCCCTGGATGCCCGGGTCAAGCCCGGGCATGACAGAGTAGAGAGCGGAGTGTCAAAAGCTGGCTGGATCTGCCTCACCGGCGCTGTCCCCTCAGGGCCTTCGGATTCTTGCCGTCGAACCACCAGGTGCTGGGGAAGCCGACATCATTTTTCGGCCGGGTGTCTGGATGGCCGAACATGTCCCAGTAGGCGATCCGATTCACCGGGTCCTCGTACAGGCCGATGGAGAAGAATTGCCAGGTGGCATAGCGGTCGAAGGCTTTGCAGGTGGCAGCCTTCTCGTCATAGGTGCCGGCGGCGATGATCATCTCGACCAACTCGTCGACGATCGGGTCCTTGATCCCCTGCGAATTCTCGTCGCCGGGGCGGTCGGCGTAGCGGGAATTCCAGCCGCCGCGCAGGGCCTCTCCCGGCGGGAAGAACGGATAGAAGCGGGCCGGCATCAGGTCGAATTCGAAGTTGTTCACGCGATTGCGGAACTGCGGCACGTCCATCAGGCGCGGTGAGGCCTGGATGCCGGCACGACGGAGATTCTCGACGAAGGGCAGGATGGTCTTCTCGGTATCCGGGCTGGTGTAGACGATCTCGAAGGCCAGCACCTGACCCGTGGCGTTGGTCAGCTTGCCGTCGCGCGATTCCCAGCCGGCTTGCTTCAGCAGGTCCAGTGCGGCCCGAAGGTTGGCGCGGATGTTGCCGTTGCCGTCCGTGGTCGGCTGCTTGAATTCGGTGGTGAAGATCTCGTCGGCGATCTTGCCGCGATAGCGCTCGAGGATCTCCAACTCGCGACCTTCCGGCAACCCGCTGAAGGAAAACGGTGTGTTCGGAAAATAGCTGTGAATGCGGCTGTAGAGGCCATAATAGTTGGTTTTCTGGGTGGTCTCAAAATCATAGAAATAGTTAAGGGCTCTTCTGACTCGAACGTCCGAGAAATACGGCCGCCGCAAATTAAACATCATGCCGAGATAAGATTGCGGTGATGCGTCCGGAATTTCCTCCAGCTTGAGCGCACCAGTCTGAACGGCTGGTACGGATTTGAAACCGGTCGTCCACTGTTGCGCCGAGCCGATGGCCATGAAGTCAAACTCGCCCGACTTGAGCGCTTCATACAGCACATCCTGATCACGATAGTACTGGTAGGTGATCTCGTCGAAATTAGCCGAGCCGATATTCTGCGGCAGGTCGTTGCCCCAATAGTCCTCGACGCGTTGCAGCGTGATGGACCGCCCCGGATCGACCGATTTGATCTTGTAGGCGCCGCTGCCGAGTGGAGGCTCCATCGTGAGGCCGCCGAAGTCGCGGCTTTCCCACCAATGCTTGGGCAGAATCGGAAAGCTCGCCATCGCCTTGAGCAGCTGGGGGTTTTTCAAGGTCTTGGCCGTGAACCGGACGCGCCGTTCGTCCAGCGCCTCGATGTTCTCCATATCGTCGTAGAAGCGGGCGCGGAAGCGCAGAGCTCCTTTTTCCCGCAGCAACTGATGCGTATAGGCGACATCCGCGGCGGTCATCGGATGGCCGTCATGGAAGCGCAGGCCGTCGCGCATCGTGAAGATGATCGACAGCTTGTCGTCCGAAATCACGAACGACTCCGCGGCATCGGCGTAATAATTGTCGAGTTCGTCGAGATTGGCGGTGATCAACGCGTCGTTGATGGCACCGACGCCCGCAGCGTCGGTGCCGTCGGTCGTCATATTGTTCAGCGTGTCGAAGCTGCCGAAGACGCCCAGCACCAGCTGGCCGCCCTTGGGAGCGTCCGGGCGGACATAGTTCCAGTGCGGGAAGTCCTTGGGATAGGCCGCCTTCAGGTCCAGCATCGGCAGGTAATAGGTCGGCGCCCCGTAGCCCGGCGTGGCGGCCGCCCCCTGGGCGAAGGCCCGGGGCAGGGGGATCGAGGCCCCCGCAACCGAGAGCATCGAGCCGATCGAGAACTGGCGTCGCGTGATCATGCCTACCTCTATCCTCCGCCGCGCTTCAGCGCCGCATCTTTGGCCGGATCGATCCACCAGGTCGAGGGGAACGCGATCCCATTCGGGTCGCCGAAGCGATGCGACGGCTGCGTCTTCGGCTGGCCGAAGCGGTTCCAATAGGCCACCCAGGCGTCGGCCTTGCCCCATTGCGGGATCAGATAGTTGTTCCACAACAGCACACGATCCAGCGCCCGGGTTGCAACCTGCAGCGACGACAGGTCGCGGGCGGCCGTGACCTTGTCGATCAGCGCGTCCACCGCCGGGTTGCGGATGCCCATGAGATTGGCCGAGCCTTCGATCCCCGCTTCCCCGGAGCCGAAATAGTTGCGCAGCTCGCTGCCCGGCGGGGGATAGAAGGCGAGGGCGACCGGCATGACGTCGTAGTCGAAGGCCTGCTGGCGCTTCTGCATCTGCGCCGCATCCACCCGGCGCAGCGATGCCTGGATGCCGACCTGCCGCAGCCTTTCGACGAAGGGCTGGGTCACGCGTTCGTAGATCGCCTGGTCGATCAGGATCTCGAACCGCATCGGCTCGCCGGTGGCGATGTTGGTCATCAGCCCGTCGCGCTGCTCCCAGCCGGCTTCCTTCAGCAGGCGCAGGGCGGTGCGGATGTTGTCGCGCATATTGCCGCCGCCGTCGGTCTTCGGCAGGGCGAAGGGGGTGTCGAACAGCGCGTCCGGCACCTGGCCGCGGAACGGCTCCAGCAGCGCCCGTTCCTCGCCCTCGGGCACGCCGGAGGAGCGGAAGCCCTCGGCGTTGAAGTAGCTGCCCAGCCGGTCGTACAGGCCGGAGAACAGGGTCTTGTTGACCCATTCGAAGTCATACAGCCAGCCCAGCGCCTCGCGCACCTTGGGGTCGGAGAACGGGGTGCGGCGGAGGTTGAAGAAGTATCCCTGCATGCCGCGGGGATCCTCGCTGGCGATTTCGGCACGGATGAGGCGGCCGTCGCGCACCGCCGGGATGTCGTAGCCGGTGGCCCAGAACAGCGAGGTGAACTCCTGCCGGAAGTCGGAGTTGCCGCCCTTGAACGCCTCGAACTCGGTGTCTCGGTCGCGATAGTAGTCGTAGCGGATGCGGTCGACGTTCCATTGGCCGCGATTCACCGGCAGGTCGCGGCCCCAATAGTCCGCCACCCGCTCCCAGGCCAGCGTCCGGCCGGGGTCGACCGAGGCGATCCGGTAGGGGCCGCTGCCGAGCGGCGGCTCGACCGTGTTCTGACCGACGTCGCGGCCGTTCGCGGTCCACCAATGCTTCGGCAGGATCGGCAGCGCGTTCGCCACCTGGCCGACCGCCTTGCGGCTGTTGCGGCTGGCGAAGCTGAAGCGCACCCGGCGGTCGTCCAGCGCCTCGGCGCCGGTCACGTCGCGAAAGAAGGATTTGAGGAACGGCTCGGCCTTGTCCCGCACGGTCTCCCAGCTCCACACCACATCCGCGGCCGTCACCGGCACGCCGTCGTGCCAGCGCGCCTCCGGCCGCAGGGTGAAGATCGCCCAGGAGGCATCGTCGGCCACGGTCACGCTCTCCGCCAGCCGCCCGTAATAGACGCCGGATTCGTCCTGGCTTTCCACCATCAGCGAATCGTTGAGCAGGTCCAGCGAGCGCGGTGGCGTGCCGATCGGGATGACGTTCAGCGTGTCGAAGGTGCCGACCGTGCTCAGCACCAGGCTGCCGCCCTTCGGCGCGTCCGGGTCGGCGTAGTCGAAATGGGTGAAGCCGGCCGGGTATTTCGGCTGGCCGAACAGGGCCAGGGCATGGCTGGCCGCCGGCTCCTGCGCCCGAACGACGGCCGGTGCCGCGATGGCAAGGGCGAGCAGAAGGGCGGCAATGACGCGCATGAAAGTCCCGGGCCGGCGGTCCGGCGCAGCGGCGCCGGCGGATGAGCGGAGTCTAGGGAATCGCACGGCGCGGGATAAAGCCAGACATAAACGGAAACGGGACCGCTTTTGGCGGTCCCGTCCCGGGAACTGCAAGGCTGCGGCGATCAGCCGCCGCTCTTCGGCGCCTGCTCCGACCCGCCGGCCGGAGCCGGCGCGGCACCGCCTGCCGGCGCCTCGCCCCCTGCGGGGGCAGCGCCGCCCGCGGGGGCGGCATCCGGGCTGGGCAGCGGCGCGGGCGTGTCGGCGTTGGTGCGCAGCCAGGCGATCAGGTCGGCGCGGTCCTTCTCGTTCTTCATCCCGGCATAGGTCATGGTCGTGCCCGGGATGTGCGCCTTCGGACCGGCCAGGAACTCGTTCAGCTCCTCATAGGTCCAGTGCGCGCCTTCCTCGTGCTTCTTCTTGATCGCGGCCGAGTAGTTGAAGTCGTCCTTGTGGCCCATCGGCGCGTCGACCAGGTTCCACTGGTTCGGACCGACCTTGTTGGCGCCGCCCTTCTCGAAGGTGTGGCAGGCGCTGCAGGCCTTGGACAGGGCCTGGCCCTTGGCCGGGTCGGCGGCGGCCAGCAGCGGTGCGATCGGCGGGATCGACGGCCCGGCCTGCTCGGCGCCGGCAGCCGGCGCAGCGGCAACCGCGCTGGTGTCGACCTTGAACGCGTTCTCGTGCAGCGGCTCCGGCGAGACCAGGATATCGGCCACGATGCCGGTCGCCATTCCGATGATGCCGGCCAGCAGGACAGCAGCGAATATTTTGTTGAATTCCATGCCGGATCTCACCTCGAAGCGCGACGGCAACCTCCCGGACGCACGACTCGATTCGACCGTGCGGGCCCGCGGGTCTTGTAGAGGCGTTACAATCGGTCTGGCAAGGGGCGATGTCCGGCTGCGACACCCTTTGCAGCAGGCGCGGGGAACGGCCATGCCGGCGGCTCCGGCGATCCGGGATTCGGGCCCGGTCTTGACGACGTCGCGGCAAGGGTGGATGACGCGGCATCATGACCTCGTCCAATCCCATCGTCGTCATTCCCGCGCGTCTGGCCGCGACCCGGCTGCCGAACAAGCCGCTGGCCGACATCCATGGCGAGCCGATGATCGTCCATGTCTGGCGCCGGTCGGTCGCGGCCGGCCTCGGCCCGGTGGTCGTGGCCTGCGGCGACCGGCCGATCGCCGACGTGATCGAGGCAGCCGGCGGCACCGCCGTGCTGACCGACCCGGACCTGCCCTCGGGCTCCGACCGCATCGCCCAGGCGCTGCGCAGCATCGACCCGGAGGGGCGCCACGACATCGTGGTCAACGTCCAGGGCGACCTGCCGACGCTGGACCCCGCCTTGCCGCGGGCGGCGATGGCGCTGCTGGACGACCCCGCGGTCGACATCGGCACGCTGGCCGCGGTGATCGTGCGCGAGGAGGAGAAGACCAACCCCGCCATCGTGAAGGCGATCGTCGAGCGGACGGAAGGCGCGCGGACCGGCCGGGCCTTCTACTTCACCCGCACCACGGCGCCGTCGGGCGAGGGGCCGCTGCTGCACCATATCGGCCTCTACGCCTATCGCCGGGCGGCGCTGGAGCGCTACGTCACGCTGCCGCCCTCGGCGCTGGAGCGGCGCGAGAAGCTGGAGCAGCTGCGGGCGCTGACCGCCGGGATGCGGATCGACGTCGCCATCGTCGACACCGTGCCGCTCGGCGTCGACACGCAGGAGGAGCTGGACCGCGCCCGGCGCCTGCTTGCCGAAGGAACTGCGCGATGAGGATCTCGTTCCAGGGCTGGCCCGGCGCCAATTCCGACATGGCGTCGCGCCAGGTCTTCCCGGATGCGGAGACGGTGCCGTGCCCGTCCTTCGAGGAGGCGCTGGCGGCGATCCATGACGGCCGGGCCGATGTCGGCATGATCCCGATCGAGAACTCGATCGCCGGCCGGGTCGCCGACATGCACCACCTGCTGCCGGAATCCGGGCTGCACATCATCGGCGAGCATTTCCTGCGGGTGAATCACCAGCTGGTCGCGCTGCCCGGCGCGGCGCTGGCCGATATCCGCGAGGTGCACAGCCATGTCCAGGCGCTCGGTCAGTGCCGGCAATGGCTGCGGGCCCGCGGGCTGAAGCCGGTGGTGCATGCCGACACCGCCGGCGCCGCGCGCATGGTGGCCGAACGCGGCGATCCCGGCATCGCCGCCATCTCCAGCCGCCTGGCGGCCGAGATCTACAAGCTGCAGATCCTCGCCGGCGACATCGAGGATGCCGAGCACAACACCACCCGCTTCGTCGTGCTGTCGCGCGACCCGGTCCGGCCGAAGCCGAACAACGGCCCGGTGATGACCAGCTTCGTGTTCGAGGTCCGGTCGGTGCCGGCGGCGCTGTACAAGGCCATGGGCGGCTTCGCCACCAACGGCGTCAACATCACCAAGCTCGAGAGCTACATGCTGGGCGGCCGGTTCAGCCAGACCCAGTTCTACGCCGATGTCGAGGGCCATCCCGACGACCAGGCGCTGCGCCTGGCGCTGGAGGAGCTGCAGTTCTTCACCCGCAACTTCCATATGCTCGGCGTCTACCCGGCCCATCCCTTCCGCCGCGACCCGAGCCAGATCGCCGCGGACGAGTGAGGGGCGACGTCGTCTTCATTTGGGCAGGCCGAGTTCATCATAGAGGAAGTCCTGGCTTCGGGCAGCGGAGGGGCCAGGGCTTGCCCGACCAGCCGCCGATGCCATGATCTCCGCGACAATGGCTCTGCGCTCCGCCGACGTCGGCTTTCTGGCCTCCGGCACCAGGCGAGCCACGGGGGCTGGCCGAACCGGGTCAGGACGATCTCCTCACCGGCTTCAGCGCGGCGCACCAGCGCAGAGAGTTGGGATTTTGGCTCTGCTGACGGGTATGCGCATGATGCCCTCGATGATCGACGCCTCGCCGCGTGACGGCTCGCCCGGGGCGATCGGCTGAAGCGACCAGCCACGTCAGCTGATTTTACTTATGTCATTGCCGGGCTTGACCCGGCAATCCAAGAGCCACCGAGAGCCGCTCTGAAAGCCCCTGGATCCTCGGGTCAAGCCCGAGGATGACAATAAAGTAGAATATCACCCAAGATAACACGGTGTAGTTGCGATTTCCCTCAGCCGGACACCCGTGGGTCAACCCCGGGCATGACAGATGGAAGGTGCAGGGCTATCCCTCCGCCAGCCAGTCCTCCAGCAGCCGCCGGGCGATGCTGTCGCGGCGGGGCAGGCGGAACGATTCGTCGTCGACATGACGGCGCAGCCAGTCGCGCTCGAACCAGGCAGCCGATTCCAGCTCGTCCTCGTCGACCTGGAGATCGGTGGTGACGGCGCGGCCGGTGAAGCCGACCATCAGCGACTGCGGGAACGGCCAGGGCTGGCTCGAGTGGTAGCGGACGTCGTCGACGACGATGCCGGCCTCCTCCAGCACCTCGCGCTTGACCGTGTCCTCCAGGCTCTCGCCCGGCTCGAGGAACCCGGCCAGCACCGAATGCATGCCCGGCGGCCAGGCCTTCTGGCGGCCCAGCAGCACCCGGTCGCCATCATGGATCAGCATGATCACCGCCGGGTCGGTGCGCGGGAAATGCTGGGTGCGGCAGTCCGGATTGGTGCAGTCGCGGYGGTGGCCGGCGTCGCTGCTGGCCGTCGCATGGCCGCAGACGCCGCAGAAGCGGTGGCGCGAATGCCACCACATCATGCCGCGGGCATAGGCCAGCAGGGCGCCCTCGTCATGCGGCAACAGCGGCCCGACCGCGCGCAGGTCCAGGAAGCTGCCCAGGCCGGCCAGCATCGGGTCGGCGGCCGGGTCGGCCAGGCCGCTGACATCGACGGCGAGATAGGTGACGTCGCCGTTGATGCCGAGCATCACGACCTCAGCCGCGGCCTCGCGCCACCAGGCCTCGGTGGCCGGCAGGGCGGCGGCATGCGGCGCCTCCGGCGGTCCGGCGATCAGGTTGCGGCCCTGCCAGACCGGCAGGATCCGGGTGTGCTCGCTGACGGTGACGCGGGCGATCCACTCGGCATCGCGGCGGAAGCGGCCGGCGCGGTCGAGCGACGGATGGACGTAGAAGTTCGGGCGCAGCATGGCGGGACACTGCCACGACCCCGATCCTCACGCCAGGGCCTGGAAAAGCAACTGTGCCATCCGGGAAGGACAGGTTAGATTGCATAAAATTGAAGGCCGACAGGACAACGGCCGGGTTCGACGACACGAAGGGGGTCACGTCATGAAGCTCTGCCGCCGGATCGGCCTCGGCATGCTTGCCGCCACGGCCATTGCCTTTGCCCTGCCGACCGCTGCCCAGGATTATCCGAACCGCGTCATCACCATGGTCGTGCCCTTCGCCGCCGGCGGGCCGACCGACACGGTGGCGCGGCTGATCGCCGAGCCGATGAGTAAGACGCTCGGCCAGCAGGTGATCGTCGAGAATGTCGGCGGCGCCGGCGGCACCATCGGCGCGTCCCGCGTCGCCAAGGCCGACCCCGACGGCTACACTATCCTGCTGCACCATATCGGCCAGGCCACCAGCGCCACGCTGTACCGCAACCTCGACTACAAGCCGGGCGACGCCTTCGCCGGCATCGGCCTGGTCACCGACGTGCCGATGACCTTCGTCGCCCGCGGCGACTTCGAAGCCAAGTCGATGCAGGAGCTGGTGGAATACGCCAAGGCCAACAAGGACAAGGTGACGATCGCCAATGCCGGCGTCGGCTCGGCTTCGCATCTCTGCGGCATGCTGTTCATGAATGCGATCGGCACGCAGCTGACGACCGTCGCCTACAAGGGCACCGGCCCGGCGATGAACGACCTGCTGGGCGGCGTGTTCGACTTCATGTGCGACCAGACCACCAACACCACCAGCCAGATCAAGGGCGGCAAGATCAAGGTCTACGCCGTCACCACCGAGAAGCGCGTGCCGTCGCTGCCCGATGTGCCGACCACCACCGAGGCCGGGCTGCCCGACTTCAGGATCGGCATCTGGCACGGGCTCTACGCGCCCAAGGGCACGCCGCAGCCGGTGGTCGACAAGCTCGAGGCCGCGCTGCAGGCCGCGCTGAAGGATCCGAACGTGGTCACCCGCTTCGCCGATCTCGGCACCGAGCCGGTGCCGCTCGACCAGGCCACCCCGGCGGCGCTTGATGCCTATCTCAAGGCCGAGATCGCCAAATGGGCGCCGGTGATCACGGCGGCCGGCGTCTACGCCGACTGAGCTCGCGTCTCCCGTTCCAACCCCGGACTCAGGAGTCGCGATGCGCCTCTCCATCCGTCATCCCAAGGACTTCTGGTCCGGGCTGATCTTCCTGGCCCTGGCGATCGGCTTCGGCTGGATGGCCCAGGGCTACTCCATGGGCCGCGCCATCAAGATGGGGCCGGGCTATTTCCCGACCGTGCTGGCCGGGATCCTGGCCCTGATCGGGCTGATCACCCTGGTGCGCTCCTTCGTGCTGGAGGGGGAGGGCGTCGGGCAATTGGCCTGGCGCGGTGGTGCGATCGTGCTGGCAGCGATGCTGCTGTTCGGGCTGCTGCTGCGCGGCGGCGGTCTGGTCGTCTCGGTGCTGGTGGTGGTCTTCGTCGGCGCCGCCGCCAGCGTCAAGTTCCGGGTGCCGGTCGCGGCGGCGGCGGCGGTGGTCATGGCCGCCTTCTGCGTCGCCGTCTTCGTCTGGGGGCTCGGCCTGCCGATCCCCCTCTTCGGCCGCTGGTTCGGGAACTGAGGCGACGATGGACCTTCTGAACAACCTGATCCTCGGCTTCAGCGTCGCCTTCACGCTGACCAACCTCAGCTACTGCTTCGTCGGCGTGCTGCTCGGCACGCTGGTCGGGGTGCTGCCGGGCCTCGGCCCGACCGCGACCATCGCCATGCTGCTGCCGGCCACCTTCGTGCTGCCGCCGATCGCCGCCCTGATCATGCTGGCCGGCATCTATTACGGCTCGCAATATGGCGGCTCGACGACGGCGATCCTGATCAACCTGCCGGGCGAATCGGCCTCGGTGGTCACCGCCATCGACGGCTATCAGATGGCCAAGCAGGGCCGGGCGGGCGCCGCCCTGGCCGCCGCCGGCATCGGCTCCTTCTTCGCCGGCACGGTGGCGACGTTCCTGATCGCTCTGTTCGCGCCGCCGCTGGCCGCCATCGCGCTCAAATTCGGCCCGGCCGAATACTTCTCGCTGATGATACTGGGCTTGGTCGCCTCGGTTGCCTTGGCGCATGGCTCGGTGCTGAAGGCGCTCGGCATGATCGCGCTCGGCCTGCTGCTCGGCATGGTCGGGCAGGATGTCGAGACCGGCACGCCGCGCTACACCTTCGGCATCCCAGAGCTGTCGCAGGGCATCAACTTCGTCGCCATCTCGATGGGCCTGTTCGGCATCGCCGAGATCATCCGCAACCTCGAGGCCGAGCATCTGCGCGACGTCATGGTCAGCAAGGTCTCGGGGCTGATGCCGACGCGGCAGGAGCTGCGCCGCATGGCCCMGGCGATCCTGCGCGGCACCGCGCTGGGCTCGATCCTTGGCATCCTGCCGGGCGGCGGGTCGATCCTGTCCTCTTTCGCCGCCTATTCGCTGGAGAAGAAGATCTCCCGCCGGCCGCAGGATTTCGGCAAGGGCGCGATCGAGGGCGTCGCCGGGCCGGAATCGGCCAACAACGCCGGCGCCCAGACCTCCTTCATCCCGATGCTGACGCTCGGCATCCCCCCGACGCCGGTCATGGCGCTGATGGTCGGCGCCATGATCATCAAGGGCATCCAGCCGGGCCCACTGGTGATGACCGAGCAGCCCGAACTGTTCTGGGGCCTGATCGCCTCGATGTGGATCGGCAACTTCTTCCTGATCGTGCTGAACCTGCCGCTGATCGGCATCTGGGTGCGGCTCTTGAAGGTGCCGTACCACCTGCTGTTCCCGGCGATCCTGGCGTTCTGCTGCATCGGCGTCTACAGCCTCAACAACAACGTCTTCGACGTCTATCTGACCGTGGTCTTCGGCCTGGTCGGGTACATCCTGGTGAAGCTGGACTGCGAGCCGGCGCCGCTGCTGCTCGGCTTCATCCTGGGGCCGATGATGGAGGAGAACCTGCGCCGCGCCATGCTGCTGGCGCGCGGCGACGTGACGGTCTTCGTCACCCGGCCGATCAGCGCCGTGCTGCTGGTGCTGACCTTGGGGGTGCTGGTGGTGATGATCAGCCCGGCAATCCGGCGCAAGCGCGAGGAGGCGTTCCAGGAGGAGCCGGGTTAGCGGCGCCTCCGCCACAACCTTCCATACCGAGAGGAAATGTCCGGCCATTCGGCTTGGTCGGGCGCCGGATTTCCGGTTATCTGAGAGACCGTCTTCCTGCTCAGCGGTGACGCATGACCTCGCCTGCCGATTTCTCCGCCGTCGATCTCGTCGCCCGCTACCGCGACCGCAGCCTGTCGCCGGTCGAGGTGGCCGAGGCGGTGCTGCAGCGGATCGAGGCCTGGGAGCCGAAGCTGCAGGCCCTGTGGGCGCTCGATGCGGCCGCTGCCCGCGCCGCCGCGGCGGATTCAGCCAGGCGCTGGGCCGACGGCCGGCCGCTGGGCCCGGTCGACGGCGTGCCGGTGACGATCAAGGAGAACATCGCGACGAAGGGCGTGCCGGTGCCGGTCGGCACCGCCGCGACGCTGCTGGTGCCGGCAGACGAGGATGCGCCGCCCGCGGCCCGGCTGCGCGAATCCGGCGCCGTGATCCTGGCGAAGACCACCATGCCGGATTTCGGCATGCTGTCCTCCGGCCTCTCCAGCTTCCACAAGCTGGCGCGCAACCCCTGGGACCTGTCGACCAATCCGGGTGGCTCCAGCGCCGGGGCGGGGGTGGCGGCCGCCGCCGGCTACGGGCCGATCCACATCGGCACCGATATCGGCGGGTCGATCCGGCTGCCGGCCGGCTGGTGCGGCATCGTCGGACTGAAGCCCAGCCTGGGGCGAATCCCGATCGACCCGCCCTATGTCGGCCGCGTCGCCGGGCCGATGACCCGCACCGTCGCCGACACGGTCCTGGCGATGTCGGTGCTGTCGCGGCCGGACGGGCGCGACGGCATGAGCCTGCCGCCAGCGGCGATCGACTGGTCCGACCTCACCATCGACCCGAAAGGGCTGCGCATCGGCCTGATGATGGAGATCGGCGCCGGCATGGCGCTGGACCCGGAGGTGGGGCAGGCGGTGACCGCCGCCGCCCGGCTGTTCGAGGCGGCCGGCGCCGTGGTCGAGCCGGTGCCGGCGATCCTGACCCGGGAGATGCTGGACGGGCTCGACGATTTCTGGCGGGCCCGGGCCTGGGACGATGTCGAGAAGCTGCCGGAGGAGGGCCGAGCGAAGATCCTGCCCTATATCCGCGCCTGGGCGGAATCGGGCGCGCAGCGCTCCGGCCTCGCCGTGATCCGCGGCTTCAACCAGACCATGGCGATCCGCAAGGCCGCGGCCAGAGTGTTCAGCTCATGGGACTTCGTGCTGTCGCCGACCGCGCCGGTCGCCCGCTTCCCGGCGGAGTGGGCGTCGCCGCTGAACGACCCGGGCAAGCCGTTCGAGCATATCGGCTACACTGTGGCCTGGAACATGTCGGAGCAGCCGGCGGTGTCGATCAACTGCGGCTATACGGCAGCGGGAGCACCGGTCGGGCTGCAGATCGTTGGCCGCCGCTTCGACGACCTCGGCGTGCTGCGCCTGGCCCAGGCCTATGAGGACCGCCGCGGCCCGCAGCGGCCCTGGCCGGTCTTGTAAGGCGCCGATTCCTGGAACATCCTGGAGCGGTCATCCGTTCCTACTGCCGGACATGCGGCCGGCGCCGCTGCCGGGCGGCCTGACGTCGAGAGGGGACATGGATCGGGCGGACCGTGAGATCGCCATGCTGGAGACCCTTGCGGCCAAGGGGCTGCCGAYGGCCGCGGTCGTCGGCAAGACCATGGTCCATGGCCAGCCGGCCATCATCTTCGAGCGGTATTCCGGCAGCAGCGCCGACATCGTGCGCAACCAGTCGGTCGTCGACGACCGGCTGCTGAGCGAGACCAGCGTGGCCAGCCTGTCGCGCATCCGGGCGGTCATGCTGGAGACGCCGATCGCCGTGGGCCGGCTCAACCTCCTGATCCGGTCGGACGGGGCGGTCGTTCTGTCGGATCCCGGCGCGGTGTGGGAAGGCCGGCCGCCGCCGCAGGATCAGGTCGCGCTGATCGACCTGCTGCTCGCGGCGGCGCAGGCCAAGGTCGGGCGGCCATAGTCACCGGCCTCGCGCCGGTGGCCTGAGGGCCGTCTTTCGGTTCCGGCTCGTCCTTTTTTGGGGAGGGGGCGCTGTCATGGTCTTGCCTGCAGAGCGTTACGGCGGCTTGCCGCCCGTGCGGCGCGCGGAGCGCCCCCAGCAGAACAGCCCGGTCCGCTTCGCGGATGTGGTCGACGCCGTCCGCAAGGAAGGCGACCCCGCATCGGGAACCCAGGGCGCCGCTGCGCAAGCTCGCCCCGAAGATCCACCGAAGCCGCCGCCGGGGCTGACGGACCCGGCCAAGACCATTGCCGATGACCGGCGCCGCAGCATCGACGACTGGGTCGGCGGCGCGGATGACAGCTTCTGGCCCTGGAAGGACGATTCCCACGACAAGGTTGCGCATGCGCTGCGCGGAAACTCCGAGCTCGGCGGGCTGACCGGGGACGAACGGCGCTATCTGGTCGACAGGGCGCTCGACAAATGGGTCCGCGAGGGCGAGACCTACTCCTCGCCGCGGGACCTGGCGCGGGACGTCCGCGGCGACGGGACCCTGGGGCCGCTGGTGGCCGAGCGCTGCGCCGTCAAGGCCGCGGCCCTAGAGGCGGAGCAGCGCCGCAAGCCGCCGTCGGACCGCAATGGGGATGCGGTCGACATCGGCGGCGCCGCCATCGTCGCGCTGCATGTCGAGCCGGGCCGTAAGACCGACGCGGCGCAGCAGGCCGCCCTGCGGCAGCTGGTCGAGAAGCTGGGGCCGTCCAAGGCGGCAGGGCTGGCGGAATCGCTGTCCTCGCCCGGTCTCGAGACCGAATATGCGTCGGCGACGCTCGAGGCCCTCAACGCCGGGCCGTTCACCGACAGCGGCTGGGCCTTCGCCACCAGCGCCTTCTCGACCACCCAGGAGCAGCGCTACGGCCAAGGCACGGACCTGTCGATGCCGATGGCCAAGGCCCTCGCCCGCGGGCTGTTCCCGCAGGATTCGCAGCGGCAGCAGCAGGAGGCGCAGCGGATTGGCGACCTGCTGTCGACGCCGATCGGCCGGTCGCTGCTGACGCCGCCGAACGCCGTTCTCGGCGAGGACAAGGTCGGGCCGGAGCGCCGGGCCCAGGCGCTGGCCGTGGTGCTGCAGACTCCGGAGATCACGGCCGCCCGCCTGTCGCGCGACGGCTTCGATCCCTGGGCCAGCCCGCTGATCGCCACCCCGATCGCCCAGGACAGCGCGGACCGGGCGCTCGCGGCCAGCCGGCAGACTCCCGAAGCGGCCGCCGACCGCCTCGGCGGCGGCAGCGGTGTCGGCATCCCGGAGGAGCTGCACGGCACCCAGCTCGACAACCGGGTCGGCCAGGCGATGAACCTGCCGCCCGAAGGCGTCTCCGCCGACACGCCGCCGGACAAGCTGAAGCAGCTGACGGACGCGGCCGCCCGGGGCGAGCATTCCTTCTATACCACCGGCGACAACGCCGAGACGGTGCGGAAGATCACCGCCACGATCCGGGATCTGGGCGGCGACACCGCCCGGGTCACGGTGCTGCCGATCCAGTATTCCAGCCGCCAGACCGGGCCGGTGCAACTGCCGCTCTTCCGGGTCGAGGGGAAGGACGGCAAGGCCTGGTTCGTCGACAATCTGGGCGCGCGGTACGACAGCTTCGGCAAATGGACCGAGAAGAACCAGCTGCCGCCCGGAAACGTCACCTATCCCAAGGGCGGCGAGCTGAAGCCGGGTCCGGACGGCAAGGTGGCGCTGGACAGCCGCAACACGCCGAAGACGCCGGACACGATCGGCGAACAGCTGCTGGAGGCCGGCGACATGTTCGCCCTGGTCGGCGGCCTGCTGGCCGGCGGGGCGATGATGATCGGCAGCGGGGGCACCGCCGCCCCGGTGGTGATGATCGCCGCCGGAGCGTGGACCGTGGGCCGCGGCGCGCAGACCCTGGCCGAGCGCGGCGACATCGGCCTGCCCAACGATCTCGGCGATCCGCAGGCGAGGGCCGCCTATTTCAACATCGCGGCCGGCGTGCTGAGCGGTCTCCCGCTCGGCCGCGCCGCCTTCCTGGCCCGGACCGGCCAGGACGTGACCATGCCCGGGGTCTGGGCCGTCGCCAACGGCACCGCGATCGGGGCGGATACGGCGGCCGCCGGCAACACCGGATACACCCTGGTCAAGGACTGGAACGACCTCGACCCGGCCCAGCGCTTCGAGATGGGGCTGGGCATGGCGTTCTGGACCGTCTCGGCCGGTGCCATGGCGCGGCAGGCATTCCAGCCGCGCACCGGCGCGCCAGCCGACCCGCCCGGATCGACCTCGCGGCCCGACGGCGAAGCGACACCGTCCGACCCGTCCGCATCGGCTCCACGTCCGGAGGGAGAGGCGCCGCCGCCCACGCCGCCCGGCGACGGGGCCCGGGGCGGCCGGGTTCCATCCCGGACGCTCGACCTGCGTCCCGGGGAGGACGGCAGCTCCCCCCGAACGCAGAAGGTGCCGTTCCCCCGGGTCGACATGGACCGGATCTGGGTCGGTGGCCGCCTGCCGGCGGATGACGGCAGCATCGGGCGCGCCCGGCTCCGGTCGCTCGATGGGCTTCTCCGCGACAAGAACATCAAGTCCGTCAACGTCGCTCACCTCGCCGCCGCCGATGACGCCGGCCATGTGGTGGACGCCGCGGGCAACCGGTTCACTGTTCCGGAGCTGTTCACGAAATCGCTGCTCGAGCGGGAGTATGCGGACCATCCGATCGTCCTGAACATCGCGCAGCCGAGCGCCGAAGCGAATGCCTTCGCGCAACGCGTGGCCGACTATAGCGGCGTCGATGTCTATGTGACCGGGTCGCGAGACCGCAATTTGTGGAACGTCTTCCATCGGAAGACCACGCCCCAGGGGCCGAGCGGCAGGATCGAGGTCGAGAACGGACGGACATTCTCGGTCGATGACCAGGGCCGGCGCCGGGCGATCGATCCCGAGACCAATCTCGGTAAGGTCCTCGGGACCGGGGTCGAGAAGACCGCCTTCGCCTTCGGCGACGACCATGTGATCGTCGTCTACAAGGATCTGGAGCCCGAGGTGCCCCGGCCGGGCGAAGCCTATTCCGACCCCGAGCATCAGCAGGCCACTCTTGCCAAGCTCGACCGCCTCGGCTTCCCGATCGCGAGGAACCAGGCCGAGTTCGACTTCAACGGACAGAAGGCCTTCCTGCAGGACCGCTATGTCGCCAACGACCGGGATCTCGACACCCGGATGGATGCCAGCGGTCAGCCGCTCAGCGTCACGCTGCTGAACCAGAACAGCATCTCGAGCCTGAAGGCGATCCGCAGTCTGCTGATCGAAAAGGATGTCGCCATCGCCGACCTGCAGTTCCTGATCGACAAGGATGGCCGCTTCGTCATTGCCGACCCGGTCGGCATGAAGCAGGGGTTGGACGATGATGGCCGACGCCAGCAGGCCACCAATCTGCGGGAGATCGACGACCTCATCGATACGGCCGAGGTCAATCTCAGCCAACCGCCGAACTAGGCCAGGCTGGTCGGCTTCACCCGGCCGAAGGGGATGACGACCGCCTTGGCGACGAGCTTGCGCCGCAGCGCCAGCCGGACGATGCCGGTCGCGACCAGGCCGAAGAAAAAGGCCGGGACCACCGACACGCTGAGACGAGCCGCCATCGATGCAACCTCCGAGACCACCGGCGGACGCCCCTTCGCCGGGATAGCTGGCTCAGCGGTTGCGGCCAACGGCCACCGAAAGCGGTCGCATAGAGATTGATAATCACTCTCATATCGTTCATTGAATTGACTGACGTAACCATCATTCCGGATCTGCCTCCATGATCTCCCGGCGCTCCCTCGGCCTCGCGGCCGCCCTTCTGTTCGCCACCGCCGCGGCGTCGGCGGCCGAGACCCGGACGGTGGAGGACGTCGCCGGCCGCAGCGTGCAGGTCCCGGCCGAGGCGAAGCGGATCATCCTGGGCGAGGGGCGGCAGATCTATCTGCTGGCGGCGCTCGACACCGAGGCGCCGTTCCAGCGCGTCGTCGGCTGGCGCGACGATCTCGAGAAGGCCGACCGCGACGGCTATGAGATCTATCGCGAAAAGTACCCCTTCATCGCCGACCTGCCGCGCTTCGGCGGCGCCAAGGAGGGCACCTTCGACGTCGAGCAGGCGCTGTCGCTGCATCCCGACCTGGTGGTGATGAACCTCGAATCGAAGCTGGCGACCGACGAGGGCGGGCTGATCGACAAGCTCGCCGCCGTCGGCATCCCGGTGGTGTTCATCGATTTCCGCGAGCGGCCCTTCGAGAATGCGGAGAAGAGCATCCGCATCCTCGGCCAGGTGATCGGGCGCGGGCAGCGGGCGGAAGAGGTGATCGCCTTCCGCCGCGCCGAGATCGAGAAGGTTACCGCCCGGCTCGCATCCTATGCCGGGCCGCGGCCGCAGGTGATGATCGACCGCGCCGGCGGCTACAGCGACGAATRCTGCATGTCCTTCGGCGACGAGAATTTCGGCCGGATGATCTCGGTCGCCGGCGGCGACAACATCGCCCGCGACCTGATCCCCGGCACCTTCGGCACGCTGAACCCGGAGCAGATCGTCGCGTCGAAGCCGGATGTGGTGATCGTCACCGGCAGCAACTGGACGCTGTACGAGACCGCCGGCGCCTGGGTCGGCGTCGGCCCCGGCGCCGACCGCGACGTCAGCCGCGCGCGGCTGCAGGCGCTGATGCAGCGCCCGGCCTTCACCACCATCCCGGCGACTGAGACCGGCCGGGTGCACGCGATCTGGCACCAGTTCTACGACAGCCCCTACCAGTTCGTGGCGATCCAGGCACTGGCGAAATGGCTGCATCCGGAGCTGTTTGCCGATCTCGACCCGGACGCCACCTTCCGCACCTTTCACGAACGCTTCCTGCCGGTGGAGTACCGGCCGGGCTATTGGGTCTCGCTGACGCCGGGATGAGGGCCGATAATCCTATGACGATCGCCCCATGTCATGAAAACGCCACCGGCCGCCCGTAGATTGCATGGCAGGGAGAATATAAGGCTGAAGTGCCGGAGCGTGCCACGGCCGCCCAGGGCGGCATCGAATCGAGGAGGGTTGAGCTCATGCCGGGACCCGTCACACCCGAATTCGTCGTCAACACCTGGAACGGCGCCTGGCAGGACAATCCGGATGTCACGACGCTGGCCAACGGCAATGTCGTCGTCATCTGGGACTCGCCGTATCTGGACGAGGATGTCCAATACGCCGCGGCTCAGGTGTTCCGCCCCGATGGCACGCCGGTCGGCAACGAGAAGATCCTGTCGGACCTCGCGCTCATCGCCAACCATGCCCGGATCGAGGCGCTCGCGGGCGGCGGCTTCGCGGCGGTGTGGGAAGGCAGCCCCGATTCGGTCCTGGAGCGGGCCGACATCTACACCGCCGTCTATGACGACAACGGCAACCGCGTCAGCGCGATCCAGAAGGTCAACCAGCCCACCGACGACTATTACTTCGCCCCCGAGATCGTCTCCCGCGCGAATGGCGGCTACACCGTCATCTGGTCGCGGGAAGGGACCGCCGACGGCGAGCCGGCGTTTCATGGCGACAACTCCTTCGCCCGGAGCTTTTCGGCGGCCGGTTTGCCCATCGACGCCGTGTTCCAGCTCAACCAGCGGACCTTCGGCGACCAGCACGACGTGCGGGCGACGCAGCTCTCCAACGGCAATATCGTCACCATCTGGGAAAGCGAATACGGCAGCCAGAGCCCGTACGGAATCCCATCGGATCTGCGCGCGCGCATCCTCGGCCCCGACGGCCGGCCGGTCACGGCGGAACTCGGTCTGGCACCCGAGACCGACGGTCCCAACCAAGGCTTCGCGCTCGCCAGCACGGATATTTCCGTCGCGGCGCTCACCGGCGGCCGCTTCGTCGCGACCTGGGTGGAGACGGTTCTCGACGCCCAGCCGGACGGCGACACCGCCTTCCGTCTCTACGGCCGGATCTTCTCGGCCGACGGCCGGCCCGAGACGGCGACGTTCCAGATCAACACCTTCGACGGCGAGATCCCGGACCATTCGAGCGTGGTCGGCCTGGCGGGCGGCGGCTTCGCCGTGGTCTGGGACCAGTGGCCGCCGGACGCATGGCCGCTTCCGGACCAGCATTTCAAGGAGGTGTTCGGCCAGTACTTCTTCGAGGACGGGCGCAAGGTCGGCGGCAACTTCCTGATCAACCAGTCCTATGTCGGCAACCAGGAATGGCCGTCGGTCACGGCGCTGGAGACCGGCGGGTTCTTCGTGGCCTATGAGAGCGAGGATCTCGACGGCGACGACGACGGGATCGGCGGCCGCGTGTTCTCCGGCGTCACGGTCGCGACGCTGACCGGCTCCGCTGCCGCCGATCTGCTGCAAGGCGGCAGCGGCAGCGAGCGCATCTTGGGCCTCGCCGGCAACGATCAGCTGGTCGGGAATAGCGGCGACGATATCCTGACGGGTGACGGCGGCAACGACGTGCTTCCTGGCGGCGCCGGGGCCGACTGGCTCGATGGCGGCGCCGGCAGCGACACCGTCAGCTACTACACCGCCACGGTCGGCGTGACGGTGGATCTCGCCACCGGCAAGGGCACCGGCGGCGAGGCCCAGGGTGACCGGCTGGTCTCGATCGAGAATGTTTCGGGCAGCCAGGCCGGCGACACCCTCACCGGCAACGCCGGCGCCAACACCCTGCAGGGCTGGAACGGCAACGACGTGCTCCGCGGCGGCGCCGGGGCCGACCGGCTCGATGGCGGCGTGGGCATCGACACGGCCAGCTACTACACCGGCACGGTTGGAATCTCGGTGGATCTCTCCACTGGCCAGGGCGCCGGCGGCGAGGCCCAGGGCGACAGGCTGGCCTCGATCGAGAATGTCTCGGGCGGCCAGGCCAGCGACACCCTCGCCGGCAATGCCGGCGCCAACACGCTGCAAGGCTGGAACGGCAGCGACGTGCTCCGCGGCGGCGCCGGGGCGGATCGCCTCGACGGTGGCGCCGGCATCGACACCGCGACCTATTGGGGCGAGACAACCGGCGTGACGGTGAATCTCGCCACCGGCACGGGCACCGGCGGCAACGCCCAGGGCGACATCCTGATCGGGATCGAGAACGTCAACGGCGGCAAGGCCGGGGACACCCTGATCGGCAGCGCCGGCGCCAATGCGCTCAACGGCTATGACGGCAGCGACGTGCTCCGCGGCGGCGCCGGCAAGGACACGCTGACCGGCGGCAGCGGCGGCGACCGCTTCGCCTTCGCCGCGACGGGCGACAGCGTCACGGGCGCCAACGCCGACCGGATCACCGACTTCAGCCGGGCCCAGGGCGACCGGATCGATCTGTCAGCGCTCGACGCCAATTCGGCCGCCACCGGCAACCAGGCCTTCAGCTTCATCGGCAGCGGTGCCTTCACCCATCATGCGGGCCAACTGCGCGCCGCCGTCACCGGCCCCGGCGTCACGACCATCGCCGGTGATGTCAACGGCGACGGCGTCTCCGATTTCCACATCCAGCTCACCGGTGCCGTCGGCCTCGTCGCCGCCGACTTTGTGCTGTAGCACCGGGCATCGGTGCCGCGGCCGCAGGTGATGATTGACCGCACCGGCGGCAACAGCGGCGAATGCTGCATGTTCCGCACCTTCCACGAGCATTTCCTGCCGGCGGAGGACCGGCCGGCTATTGGGTCTCGCTCACGCCGGGGTGAGGGTGGTCGGTTCCGCTTCTAGCATCGGGGGCTGGGGGWGGGGCGGGTCTGCACCCCCCTGCTCGCCGCCTTCCCGAAGACCTTTCACCGGGCCCGGCTCGCCGCCGCCTTGGCCAGCGGCCTGGGGCTGGAGGATGCCATCCGGCGCGGGAATGCCGCCGCCGGCCGCCTGGTGTCGCTCGGAGACGAGGAGCGGGACGCCCGCTTCGGCGCGGCTGGTCCGCAGGCGGCGGGCTGATGCAGACCCGGTCCACTGGGTTCGAGACCTGCACGCAATGATCAGCCCGACGTTTTTCGAGAGCCGGATGACTGTTGATCAGCGGCATGCTCGCCCTCGGATGGCTGTGTCGCCGCAACCTGCACGCGCATACCGTCGCGTATGTTCACGGGCGGGTTCAGGACCACCTGATCGCCGTCGTTCAGCCCGGCCCGGATGTCGAGGCTGGCGCCGTTATCGGCCAGCACGTCGAGATGGTGCAACTGCAGTGCTCCGTTCGAGTACACGGCGGCCGAAAGTCCGTGCTCGTCGAAGATGACCGCCTGCGACGGCAGCACGATCACGGGGCTGGGCCGCGGGATCGCCAGCCGGACGACGCAGTACAACCCGGCGGTGAGTGCCCCATCGGAGTTGTCGACATCGACCTCGGCCAGCAGCGTCCTGGTGCCTGGCTGCAAAGAGCCGGCGGTGCGGGCGACGCGGCCATGGAAGACCCGGCCGGGCAGCTGCGGCACCGTCACCTCGGCATCCTCACCATCCTTGAGCGCGAAGTAGTCCTCCTGCGGCACGAAGATCTGAATCCGCAGCGTGCTGGTCTGCACCAGCGACAGCAGCGGTGTGCCGGAGGCACTATCCGCGGTCACGAGTGTGCCGACGTCGAAGTTGCGGCTGGCGACAACCCCGTCGAACGGGGCCACCACCCTCTCGAAGCCGGTCAACTGCTGGAGCCGCGCTACATCGGCCTGCTGGGCGACGATACTGGCTTGGGCCGCGGCGACGGCTGCGGTGGTGGCGGCCTGGCTGGAGCTGTCGGTGTCGCCCTGCTCCTTGCTGGCCCAGCCCTGCTGCACCAGCCGCGTGGTGCGCTGGTTGGTGACCACCGCGAGGTGCTCATTGGCCCGGTCCTGCGCCAGGGTCGCCTGGGTCTGGGCAAGCTGCGCCGTCGCCTGGCCCAGTTGCTGGTCCAGATCAGGCGCCGCGATCACGGCCATGACGTCGCCCGCCTTGACATGGCTGCCGATGTCGACGTTGCGGGTGGCGATGTAACCGGTCGCGCGGGCGTTCACCACGGTGCTGGTGAAGGCGTCGGTGGTGCCCGGCAGCTCGTCGATCTTCGGGCCCTGCACCATGGTAACGGCGACCGTGCGAACGATCGGCCGATCGTCACGGATCTCGTTGCGCACGGTCGTCGCCTGGGCGTCGAGCACGCTGCGACTCCACAGGCCAAAGCCGACCGCCCCGCCGATCGCGACGATCGACGTCAGCCCGAGGAMTCGCGCGATCCGCCGCCGCCCTGGTGTCGGGCCAGCCGGAGGAGCGGTGTTCTGCTCCGTGTGGCCGGTGGGGCTGTCGATGGGACGGTGGTCCAAGATGGTCACTCCGCGACGGGGGAGAGGGGCCGCTGCCGCCTGGATCCCAGGCCGGCGATCAGGGCGTAGAGGAAGGGCACGAACAGAAGTGTGGTCAGGGTGCCGGCGCTGACGCCGCCGATCACGGCCCGGGCCAGGGCAGCGTTCTGCTCCTCGCCGGGGCCGCCGATCGCCATCGGCAGCATGCCGACGACCATGGCCGCCGCAGTCATCAGCACCGGCCGCAGCCGGGTGACGCCCGCGGAAAGCGCGGCCTCGAAGGGCGGGTGCCCGGCCCGGCTCTGATCGCGGGCGAAGGTGACCAGCAGGATCGAGTTCGCCGAGGCCACGCCCACCGCCATGATCGCGCCCATCAGCGACGGCACGCTCAAACTGGTGCCGGTCACGAACAGCATCAGGATGATGCCGCTCATGGCGCCGGGCAGGGCCAGCAGCACCGCCAGCGGGTCGCGGAAGCTCTGATAGTTCACCACCATCAACAGGTACACGGCTATGGCGGCGAAGGTCAGGCCGAGGCCGAGATCCCGGAAGGCGGAGTCCATGCTGCTGATCTGGCCGCGGATCGCGATGGTGTTGCCGGGCTGCAGGGTCTTCTGCGCATCGCCGACCATGGACCGGATCTGGGTTGCCACTCGGCCGAGGTCCTTCGCGTCGACGCTGGCGTAGACGTCGTAGACCTCCTGGATGTTGCTTTGGTTGAACACCGACTGCACCCCGGCGCGGTGCGGCGCCGCGATGTTGCCCAGCAAGTTCGGCACCACGCCGCCATCCGCGGTGGTGGCGGCGCCGATCGGCGTGTTGTTCAGGTCGTTCAGGCTGGCGACGCGGTACTCCGGCGTCTGGACGGCGAGGTAGTAGGCGATGCCCGTCGTCGGGTCGGTCCAGAAGTTCGGCTGCACCTGGGTCGACGAGCTGAGGCTGATGTTCACGTCATTGGCCACCTGGGTCATGTTCAGCCCCAGCTGCTGCGCCCGGGTGCGGTCGACCGTGTAGTCGAGCTCCGGCGCCTTCAGTTCCTGCTGCACATGCACGTCGACCAGGCCGGGGATGGCGGCCAGCCGGTCGCGCAGCGTCTGGGCCATGGCCTGGTTGCCGGCGACGTTGCGGCCGGCGATCTGCACGTCGATCTGGCTCGGCACGCCGAAGTTCAGCACCTGGGTGACGATGTCCGACGGCTGGACGTAGAACAGCGCATCCGGGAACTGGACCGGCAGCTGGCGCCGCAGCGCCTGGACGTACTGCTCGGTCGGCCGGTGGCCGGGGTTGAGCTGGAGCTGGATCACGCCGTCATTGGGGCCGATCTCGGTGCCGTCGGTGAAGGCCAGGTTGTAGGAGCGCTGCGGCAGGCCGATGTTGTCGATCACCAGGCCGAGATCCTGCTGCGGGATCTGCCCCCGGATCACGTCCTCGATCCGGCTGAACTCCTCGGCGGCGGTCTCGATCCGGGTGCGTGGCGGCAGGCGGACGTGCAACTGGATCATGCCGGCGTCGACCGCGGGGAAGAAATCGTGCCCCAGCATGGTGAACAGCCCGCCGGCGCCCGCCAGCACCGCCAGCGCGACGCCCAGCGTGATCGCGCGGCGGCGGATGATGYCGGCCAGCAGCCAGGCGTAGAACTCGCGGAACCGGTTGAACTGGCGGTCGAAGGCCGCATGGGCGCGGGACAGCGCCGTGGTCTTGCCGGCCTCGCGCCGGCTGTGCTCGCCGCGCAGCAGCAGCCGGATGATGATCGGCGTCAGCGTGCGCGACAGGCCGTAGGAGGCGATCATGGCGAAGACCACGGCCAAGGCCAGCGGCGTGAAGATGTAGCGGATCGCGCCCTGCATGAAGAACACGGCAACGAAGACGCAGCAGATCGCAGAGGTCGAGATCAGGGTCGGCAGGGCGATGCCGGCCGCGCCCTCCAGCACCGCGTCGTCGAAGGGCCTTCGCTCCTCCAGCATGCGGTAGGTGTTCTCGATCGTCACCGTGCTGTCGTCGACCAGGATGCCGACCGCCAGCGCCATGCCGCCGAGTGTCATGATGTTGAGCGTTTCGCCGAGCGCCGACAGCACCGCGATCGAGGTCAGGATCGACAGCGGGATCGACACCATGACGACGATGGTCGCCCGCCAGGACCCGAGGAAGATGAGGATCATCAGCGCGGTCAGGCCAGCCGCGATGGCGCCTTCCCGCAGCACGCTGTCGATCGAATCCTGGACGAAGGTCGACTGATCGAACAGCAGGCCGATCTTGAGGCCGGGCGGCGCCGCCGCCTGAATCGCCGGCAGCGCGGCCTTGACCCGGTTGACGACGTCGAGCGTCGAGGCATCGCCATTCTTGATGATGGTCAGCAGCACGGAGCGCTGGCCGTTGGCCCGGACGATGTTCGACTGCACCTGCCAGCCGTTGTGGACATGCGCCACATCATGCAGGAACACCGTCGTGGCGCCGGTCTGGCGGATCGGCACATCCTCGAGCGCGTCCAGCGTCGGCGCCATGCCGTTCAGATGGACGATGAACTGCTGGGTGCCCAGCTTGGCGTCGCCCGCGGGCAGCGTCAGCGACTGGGCATTGACTGCGTTGACCACGTCCGCAGGGGTAATGCCATAGGCGCGCAGCTTGTCGGGGTCGAGATCGACCATGATCTCGCGATAACGGCCACCGGACGGTGTCGGCAGGGTGATGCCGGGGATCGGCGCCAGGGCCTGGCGCATCTGATACAGGCCGTAATCGTAGAGCTGCTGCTCGTTCAGCGTGTCCGAGGTCAGGCTGAGCTGCAGCACCGGCACGCTGGTGGCGTTGAACTGCACCACGACCGGCGGCTGGATGCCGGTCGGCATCAACGCCCTTGCGGTGTTCGTCGCCGACACGATCTGGCTGATCGCCAGATCGATGTTCACGTTCGGCTGAAAATAGATCTTGGTGACGGAGAGACCTTCCAGTGTCTGGCTCTCCATGTTGCGGATATTGCTGACGTTCGAGCTGATGTAATATTCGCCGTAGGTGGTGACGCGCTGCTCCATCTCCTGCGGTGTCAGGCCGGTGTACTGCCAGATCACCGTCACCACCGGCACGTTGACGGATGGCAGCACGTCGCGGGGCGTCACGACAATGGCGCTGATGCCGAGAAGCAGGGCCAGGAGGGCTATGACGTAGAAGGTGTAGGGATAGCGCAGGGCGAAGCGGACGATACCCACGGCCAGGAATCCTCGGATCGAGCTGCGGTGCCGCGGCACCAGCAGGAAGGGCAACGCGGCCGGGATGGTCGCGCTGGGCTCGAAACCCGCTGCCGCCCTGCCGGCACCGATCGATCGGCGGCGTGCTGTCCGGTCATGCCGGCACAGCTGTGCCGACCTCCGGTCAAACGAGGCGAAGCGAATTCGTGATGGTGCCTTGGGCGTTGGTCACCCGTGCCGGGCCCGGCACGTCCGCGGGCATCGGAGCCAGCTCMCCCTTCCGGAACTGGTCGGTGCCGCTGCGGCTGTGACCTTGCTCATATGTGGTGCCTCGGTTCGCCCGTCCCTGTGTTTTTGTCCATTCAGCCATGCGGAAGATCATCATGGACCTCGGGCGGAAGCTTGGCGGGAAGTATTCGTCGCTAAGCTGGTAAGACGAGAGCGGAGACATCGTCCAAGCGGAGGCGTCGGCACCGCAACCGCCGGGTCAGCCGCGCCGTGCCGGGCTGACCTCCGGCTGCGCCGGACCAGCTTCTCGGCGCCCTTGTCGGCTGCGAGGACTCCAAAGATGCGAGCATCGGAAATCAGCAGAAGCGCTCGATCTTCGACTGATCCCAGCGGCGCAACATCGCACTGCCCACGGATGCATTGGAAGCGGGTCGAGCGGTGCAAATATAGCAGACATGAACACATGGATCCGTCTGGCGCTGGCCGCCAGCCTGACCATTGCGACCGCACCGGCCGCCATGGCGCAATGCATCGTCAGCCAGAATGCCGTCGGCACGTCCTGCGCCGACGGTATCGGTTCGCGGCCGCTCGTCGGTCACTCCACGCGGCCGCATATGAGGATCACGCCGCCGCCGCAGCCGGCGCCATTTCGGGCGACTCCGATCCCGGCCCCGCGCCAGGCGCAAACCATGGGGGCGCCGAACACCTCGCTGATGCCGAATACGTCGCTGCCAGGTGGCCTGTAACGCGTTCGCGGCGGCGTATCCGACCTCCATATCGTGCTGAACGGCACCGTCGGCCTCGTCGTCGCCGATTTCATTCTGTAGCGCCTCGCCTCCGTSCGACCGGCACATCTGGCTCATCCTGGAAGGGGCAGCATAGCTGGCTGGGTGTCCGGGTCGGAGCTAAAGCAAAAAATCCGCCGCGGTCAGAGTGTGGTCGGAATAGACCGTGATGATCGAATCCTGGGTCTTATCGCCGCTAACGTCGAGATAGACGCCCTGTCGGCCGTCGCCGAAATCGACCACCCGCAGCTCGCCCGCCGTACCGGTGAAGCCGCCGGTGCCGAAGGTGAAGGCGGTGTCGCCATTGGCCGCGCTGCCGTCGGCGTCGATGCCGGAGAGGTCGATCCGGTCGCCGGTGGTGAAATCCGTGATCGCGTCCTTGCCCGACGCGGCCACGGTGCTGTCGGCAATGGCGCTGTAGACGAAGATGTCGTTGCCGGCGCCGCCCTTGAGCGTGTCGGCTCCGGCCCCGCCGGCGATCACATCGTTTCCGGCGCCGCCCCAGAGGGTGTTGTTGCCGGCGTCGCCGCCCAGATTGTCGGCGAAGGCGGAGCCGACCACCTGCTCGACCCCGGTCAGCGCGTCGCCCTCGGCGTCGCCGCCGAAGCCCGTACCGGCCTGGAGGCTGATGGTCACGGCTCCGGCAGAACCGCTGTAGGACGCGGTGTCGACGCCGGCCCCGCCGGCGATGATGTCGGCCCCAGCCCCGGCCTCGATGGTGTCGTTGCCATCGCCGCCATCGATCCGATCGTTGCCCGCCCCGCCGACGAGCCGGTCGTCGCCGGCGCCGCCATCGAGCACATTGGCACCCGTGCTGCCGGTGAGGCGGTCGCCGAAGGCGGAGCCGGTGAGGGACTCGATCAACTGCAGCGTGTCGCCTTCAGCATCTCCGCCGACACCGGTGCCGGCCGCGAGATTGACCGTCACGGCCGCGGTGGAGAGGTTGTAATCGGCGAGGTCGGTGCCGACCCCACCATTGAGGGCGTCGGCACCGGTGCCGCCGACGAGCTGGTCGTCGCCGTCCGACCCGTTCAGGGCATCATTGCCGGCATCGCCGGCGAGACGGTCGGCGCCGGCGCCGGCATTGACGAGGTCGTCGCCCCCTGCGGCCGACAGGACATCGTCGCCGTCCCAGCCCCAGAGCTGGTTGTTGCCCGCGTCGCCCCGCAGCACGTCGGCGAAGTTGCTGCCGTTGAGATACTCAATGCCCGAATACATGTCCCCGGCGGCATGGCCGCCGATCCCGGCAGCGCCGGATTCGAGGTCGATGGTCACGCCAGCCGGCGAGTCGAAGTAATCGACGAAATCGTTGCCGCTGCCGCCATTGAGCATGTCGGCACCGACGCCGCCGTTGAGGGTGTCATTACCGTCATCGCCGTTAAGGGTATCGTTGCCCTCCCCGCCGCCGAGAACGTCCTGGTCCGCCCCACCGTGAAGAGCATCGTCCCCGGCATCTCCGGTGACGAGGTCGTCCCCGTCGTCGCCATTGACCGTGTCATTGCCGCCGGCGCCATTGAGCACATCGTTGCCGCCCAGCCCGCTGACCGTGTCGGCATCGGCCGTGCCGGGGTAGAAATCGGCACCCGCAGTGCCGGTGAAATTCGCCATCCTGATGATCTCCGCAACGATTCGCGACCCGCGACGGCGTCACGGGTCTGCATGAAATCGGAATGGGGGTGAGATGCTTTGGAGCGCCGGGTGACCGACGCCACCGGCCCAGGCACATCAGCCTGCCGGTCGAGAGCTATGACCTCCGCAGCAGCATCTCCGGATGAGAGAAAACGCGACCTTGGCACCGGAATCCAGCGGAAATCGCTCCGGCACCGCCTCCGCTGATCGCTCCTAGGAGACGCCTTGTCAGGCTATTGACAGGCCGGCAGGAGCGAGTCCAGTGTCTGTCCACAAAATGGATAGAACGTCCACAATATGGACAAACTGGAGGAAAGCGTCATGCCTGCCGACGCCGACACCAAGCGGATGCCCTACCAGTATCCGAACCCGCCCGAGGCACTGCGGGACATCGTCGTGCCCCATGCCGTGCCGCAGGACGAGCGGGTCTGGGTGCCGCAGGCCGAGAATGTCTGGTTCCGGCCGCTCTGCCTCAACATCTCGAGCGGTTACTGGATGAACCTGCTGCGGGTTCGCAAGGCCGGCGTGCTCAGCCGCCACCGCCATCCCGGTCCGGTGCACGGCTTCGTGCTGAAGGGCAGTTGGCGCTACCTGGAGCATGATTGGGTCGCCACCGAGGGCAGCTACGTGTTCGAGCCGCCGGGCGAGACCCACACCCTGGTGGTCGACGAGCATGTCGAGGAGATGATCACCTTTTTCCAGGTCAACGGCGTCATGTACTACGTCGACCCCTGGGGCAAGCACATCGGCTACGAGGACGTGTTCACCAAGCTGGACATGTGCCGCAAGCACTACACCGAAGTGGGCCTGGGCGTGGATTACGTCGATCAGTTCCTGCGCTGATCGCGCCGCCCGAGAAGCCAGAAAATCCCGAGTTCCGAGGAAATCGTCTCATGTCATCCGGCAAGCCGCCGCGGATCCGCCGGATCCAGTGGATCGCCGTCGCCTTCCTGACCGCGGCCGGCATCGTCAACTATCTCGACCGCAGCACCCTCTCGATCGCCAATCACGACATCTCCGGCGAGCTCGGCCTGTCCGGCACGCAGATGGGGCTGCTGCTCTCCGCCTTCTCCTGGGCCTATGCCTTCTCGCAGCTGCCGGTCGGGGCGATGCTCGACCGCTTCGGCGCCCGCATCATGCTCAGCGCCGGCATGTTCTTCTGGTCGCTGGCGCAGCTGGCCGGCGGGCTGGCGCAGTCGCTGGGCCAGCTGATCGGCACCCGGGCCGTGCTCGGAATCGGCGAGGCGCCGCAATTCCCGGCCGGGGCCAAGGTGATCAGCGAATGGTTCCTGCTGCGCGAGCGCGGCGTGCCGACCGGGATCTTCGTCGCCTCCTCCTGCATCGGCCCCGCCATCGCGCCGCCGATCCTGACCGCGATCATGCTGGGCTTCGGCTGGCGCCCGATGTTTGTCCTGATGGGCGTGCTGGGCCTGATCGTCGCCATCGGCTGGTATCTGATCTACCGCAACCGCAGCGAGACGCCGCTGAGCGAGGCCGAACGCTCCTTCCTGGACGATGAACGCCCGGCGCAGCCCAGGCCGCGGCAGAGCTTCGCCGACTGGGCCGGCCTGTTCGGCAATCTCACCACCTGGGGCATGGTCATCGGCTTCATGGGCGTGGTCTACATGGTCTGGCTGTACCTGACCTGGCTGCCCGGTTATCTGGAGCATGAGCGGCATCTCAGCATCGCCCGCACCGGCTGGGTGGTGGTCATCCCCTACATCTTCGGCGCGCTCGGCATGCTGTGCTCCGGCAAGGTGGCGGATGTCCTCCTGGCCCGCGGCGTCGGGGCGATCGCCAGCCGCAAATGGCCCATGGCGGCGGGGCTGGTCGGCGGCGCGGTCTTCACCCTGCCGGCGGCCTATACGCCGAGCCTGACCCTGGCCGTGGTCTACATCTCGCTGGCCATGTTCTGCATCAACTACGCCAGCTCGACCGCCTGGATGCTGGTCACCGCCGCGGCGCCGTCGCGCCAGGTGGCATCGCTCGGCAGCATCCAGAATTTCGGCGGCTATTTCGCCGGCTCCTTCGCGCCGATCGTCACCGGCTTCGTGCTCGACCAGACCGGCTCCTTCGTCAATGCGCTGCTGATCAGCGCCGCCGTCGCCTGCGTCGGCGCGCTGGCGCTGGTGGTGCTGGTGCGGAAGCCGATCGAGGATCGGGCGGCGGCAACCCCGGAGGGGAGTTTCGCATGACCTTCCAGCCCGACCTTTTCGCCGGCCGCACGGCGCTCGTCTCCGGCGGCACCCAGGGCATCGGCGCCGCCATCGCGGCCGAGCTG
Source organism: Inquilinus sp. YAF38 (assembly GCF_052113205.1). NCBI lineage: Bacteria > Pseudomonadati > Pseudomonadota > Alphaproteobacteria > Rhodospirillales > Rhodospirillaceae > Inquilinus > Inquilinus sp. YAF38. The sequence continues at coordinate 132,111 of NZ_JBFRCU010000010.1, forward strand.
GCGCGGCTGGGGGCGACCGTGACTGCCGCCGGCTTGGCCCCGGCCGCGGG